>JBKCGY010000168.1:0-43700 GCA_046303015.1 Bacteroidota bacterium
TTTTTATTTCTTCCAATTTTTGATCTAACTACTTAAAAAATCAGCCGTTTATTTTTGTAAACGGCTGATCATGATATAACTCTATAAGAATCAGGCAATTTCTGAAAGCACCTGATTGATCGCTTCAAAATTGGGAAGATCGGCAGGACTCTCAGACACTTCTGCATATCGGATAATGCCCTCGCGATCAATAACAAAAGCACTGCGTTTTGATACACCTTTCATATCTAAAACCCAGTTCTCATATATTGCTTCATATGCGCGGGATGTTTCTTTATTAAAATCGCTTAATAAAGGAAAAGTATAATTTTGATCCAATTTGAAACGATTTAGCGAGTTGACTGAATCTACAGATATCCCAATTACTTGGGCATCTGCATTATCATATCTTGCAATATCATCTCTTACAGAGCATAATTCACTCGTGCAAATACTTGAAAAAGCCTGAGGAAAGAATAGCAATAAAACTTTTTTTCCTTTCAGATCACTAAGGTTAACCTTGTTTTTTTCTGTGTTGTATAAACTAAACTCAGGGGCTTTTTGTCCTACTTCTAATGCCATAATTATAATTTTTAATTTAAAATATTTTGCAAATATCAACATGAAATTGTAAAAATTGTTGATTAAGTACAAAATAAATTATCCCCTCTGTAAAAAGAGGGGATAGTACTGGATGATCTGAACTTATTCCGGCGTAAAGAGATAAGCAAAAGGGCAGATCAATCCGGTTTGTTCCCGTCCAGGAATGAATTCAGGTTATTAAGTTGCACCTGATTATTCTCGTCGGCTTTTACGGTATAATTACTATAAAAGTTTTCTGCAGGCGATATCGTGCTGTACAACTCCAGATTTCTTCGTACATAAGCAGGTACGGAATCAAAGTCGTTATTCACATCATTGCCATAAATATTAAAAGAAAGATTTCTGAGTTTTTGTAACCGCTCTGCCGCCTTTCTTCTTTGTTGATCTTCCTCCTCGTCAATAATCCCTTGACCAGCAGCCATAACCTCAGGAAATAAATGAGCCTGAGCAATATCGTCAACCTGCTCTACTTCCTTCTCTACCAGTTGCATATTAAAAATATCTTCCTCTTCTTTCACAAATTGAATGATGGAAGCACTTGATTTTTCATCATTCGACTCATCCGCATCATTTGTAATCTTATCTCCCATTTGCTCATCTTCATAAATTACAGAAGGGGGTGTTAAATACCCTCCGCTTACGACCTGATGTGCATTTTCAACCGTACTTACGGCTACCGCATCTACACGGCTTTCATCTTCTTCCTTACTTACAAATTCTGTTTGAGACTGATAATGCAAAGAGGGAATATCAGGAGTCAGATAAACAGACAATGTATCCTCTTTACTTTCTACATTCATTTCCTCCTTCGCTGCCACTTCATTTACTGCAGCAACCGTATTTGAGTTTTCTGTAACGTTTGGTATAACGTCCAAAGGTGGCACACTGGTACCTGCTAAAGGAATCACTACTTTTTCCGAATTCTCACTTGCAAAGGTTACATTAGAATTATGTTCTGTCTTGTCACATTCAAATCCGGTGGCAATTACAGTAATACCAATTTTATCTTCCAGACTTGAATCGTATCCAATCCCTAATATAACATCGGTATCTTCACCGGCTTGGGCCAGGACATAATTCTGTATAACTTCTACTTCATCCATTGTGTATTCATGTTCGCCCTCCGCACTAGTGATATTAATAAGAATCCAACGGGCTCCTCTGATATCGTTGTCATCCAGTAAGGGAGAATTCAAGGCTTCTTCTATAGCAACCTGAGCGCGGTTTTCTCCCGATGCGGAGCCATTACCCAAGATGGCTTTGCCTCCATTTCTCATGACGGTACACACATCAGCAAAATCGACATTGATCTGTCCGGTACTACTGATCACATCAGTAATGCATTTAGCAGCAGTAGCAAGCACATTATCTGCTCTCGAGAATGCTTCCTTCATTTTCAGATTACCAAACTGATGACGCAATTTATCATTGCTAATGATTAACAATGTATCAACGTAATCTTTCATACGGGCAATCCCTTCATTTGCCTGTTGAAATCTTTTTTTCCCTTCGTAACCGAATGGAGTCGTAACAATACCTACTGTCAGTATGCCGAGATCCTTACATATCTTGGCTATGATAGGAGCACCACCTGTGCCCGTACCACCGCCCATACCTGCAGTGATAAAGGCCATCTTCGTATTCACTTCCAGAATACGTTTGATCTCTTCCAGGCTCTCTTCGGTCGCCTGCCTTCCAATGTCAGGATTGGCGCCGGCACCGAGTCCCTGAGTAAGATGTGGCCCCAACTGAATTTTGTTGGGTACACTGCTTTGCGCTATGGCCTGAGCATCGGTATTACAAATAATAAAGTTCACACCTTCGATGGCCTGAGCATGCATGTGGTTGACTGCATTACTGCCACCGCCTCCCACACCAATGACTTTGATGATGGAGGATTTTTCTTTGGGTAAATCAAAATGAATCATACGCCGGAATTGTTATGGGTTAAGTAAAAAAACTAAAATTTCTTGTCTTCTTCAACTTCTTCAAAGATCCCTATGATGCCTGTCTTGATATTCTGTATAAACTCACGTAAGGTCGTTGCTCTTCCACGAATATATCTGTCGGGAGATGTATCCTGGCTAGGCCCTACAGCTACAGGATCTGCAATAATATCTACCCCTTCATCAATGACCTCTTTTCTTCTTTGAATGAGTGAATTTTGAGAACTTTCAAATACATTTTGTCCTTTTAAGATCAAACCAATACAAGTAGAATACATAGGATTGGCTAGATCATCTACATGGCCGGCTGCCAGATGCTCATTGGGATATCCAATGCGTGCATTCAGTCCGGTAACATATTCTGTAAGTTGAATGAGATGACGCAATTGTGATCCCCCACCGGTTAAGATAACCCCACCATTCAGCATCCGGTTATCTAATCCAATCTGCTTTAGATGATAGGTTACAAAATCCATAATCTCCGTCATTCTTGCCTGAATGATATTGGCGAGATTTTTCACACTGATCTCCTTGGAAGCCATGCCCTTAATACCGGGAATCGTGATGAAGGTGTTAGACTTTGTTTCTTCCGCCAGCGCACTTCCAAATTGAATTTTCATTTGCTCTGCCTGTGTACGAAGTACACCTAATCCCATTTTGATATCATTCGTGATGTTTTCACCACCGAAAGGAATAACCGCTGTCGCTCTGAGTATACCTTCATAAAATACAGCCAGATCTGTAGTACCCCCACCAATATCTACGATAGCCACTCCTGCTTCCAGATCATGCTCGCACATAACAGCAGCAGCAGAAGCAAGCGGCTGTAATACAAGATCCTTCACTTTTAATCCGCTTTTATCAACACTTCTGTTGATATTGCGAATGGCATTTCTGTCGCCCGTGATGATATGAAAATTAGCGCCGACTTTGATACCACTCATCCCTATGGGATTCGCTATGTTCTGAAAATTATCTACTGTATAATCCTGTGGAATCACATCAATGATCTGATCACCTGCGGGTATATATGTTTGTTGTTGTTCGCTGATCAGTCGGGCTACTTCCTTATATGAGATCTCTTCATCTGTATTCGTTCTTACAATATCCCCTCTTGTTTGCAACGACTTGATATGCTGACCTGCTATACCAACATACACTTCTTTGATAGACAATTCCGGATTGCTTTTATAACAATTTTCCAATGCCTCCTGAATGGCACTGATCGTCTGATCAATATTGAGAACCATGCCATGCTTTACACCATGACTGTTGGCTCTGCCGAAACCAAGAATTTCAATTTTACCATGTTCGTTTTTACGACCGGCGATTGCGGCAATCTTGGTGGTTCCAATATCTAAACCAACTATAATCGGATTGTCATTGGTCTTTACCTGTTGATTTAATTCTTCTGAAAGGGATGTAGGAATGGTTGTTTCGGTAGTCATACTGCTGTTTGATTTAAAATGGTTATATAATTTGTTTTAGTTTGTTTTATTGCGATTATTATTTTCCTGAGGTCGAGTGACTTCTTGAAGAATATTCATTTCTTCTTTGCTTATTACTTTTTCTTTTTTGATCGTTGCTTCTGATTTTACGGGAAGAGATTGTATTAACGTATCCAATTCAATTCTCGTAGTATCTAATACCTTATTGATTTCGATAGAATCAAATGGAATTTTAAAACTTTCATACAGACTTATACTATCTCTCCGCACACCCACCAATTGTTTTTCATATCTGAGATCAAGAACACTATAATAATTCCATCCGGCTTTATTCAGCACATTCTTATAAAACAAAAGCAGTCTGTTAAACTTCTGTTCTACTTTTTTCCCCTCTCCAAAAATGATCTGATGTTTACCCAACTTAGGGATCAGCTCCATACTATATTGATCTATATGAATCTGCTCAATCTGAGCGTTCCAAAAATCATTTTTCAGGATATAGGCTCCCATATCTCTCACTTGCATCAACAAAATGCTGTCTTTTGACAATAATGGCTTAGTCAAAGCAGGGAATCCTGTAAATACAGGAACATCTGCAATCTGATTACCATTGGCAGGTAGTTGTATGCCCAACTCATCGACATAGAAACTTTCTCCATCGATACAGAAAATTCGTCCTACGGGAATTCTTTCTTCCACATCAATATGTAAAACATTTTTGGTATCAAAGAACAATTCAGCATTTCTGATCCAAAGATGTTGCTCTAGGATGGACTCAATTTCAGACAAATTAAATCGCCTCAATTCTTTCCCTTTCAATGTTGAAGGATTATGACCGGACACTCTGTTCAGAATTTCTTTTTCACTGATAAAATTTCCATTATCAGCAGTCCTGATACTTACCACAACATCCTTACAGGTTTCTCCTGCTTGGCGAATATTTGCAGCAATCAGTAATGCCAACGAAGCCACTCCAATACATATCCAAAGTGCAATGATGACAACCTTTCTAAATATTTCCTTCCTGTTACCCATTTAAAATTTTTTCCTTCAAGGCGGGAAGCAGCACATCAATATCTCCTGCTCCTGCAGTAATCACGACCCACCTTTTAATATTTTTTGTTTTTTGATTATCATGTATAATGTTCATAATGCTTCCAGGTACAGCTTCCTTCTCCATCAGCATCACATTCTTTAATTGCATTTTATCTGCAATCATCCCGCTACTCACTCCCGCCATTGGCAATTCTCTTGCCGGATAAATCGGAAGAAGAATACTCATATCTACCCTATCCAGACTGGCAGCAAATCCATCCGCCAGATCTCTAGTTCGAGAATACAGATGCGGCTGAAATATCAGCATCAATCCATAACCTTTAAAGAGAGATCTTGCCCCACTGATCAAAGCACTCAACTCTTCCGGATGATGTGCATAATCATCGACCATCACAATGTCTTGACCCGGCTCTATCCAGTATTCAAATCTTCTTTTTACCCCTCGAAAAGCCGCCAATGCTTTTCGGATCTTTTCGTCGGACAATTGCATTAAATGGCACAAGGCAATAGCCGGCAAAGAATTCTCGACATTATGTAGCCCTCCTACATGCAATTCAAGACCACTAATCACATGGCTACCCTCTGTCTTTCTTATAACCACATCATATTGATAGCCTCCATTCACTATATTCAAATTACGCACATGAATATCTGCCCCTTCATCAGTCACATGATAACTCATAATATGATCTGCCTTCAATGCTGCCGCCCTTTTCAATCCGTATTTATGCAACAACCATCCCCCACTTCTGATCTTTCTTGTAAATTCGATAAAAGCTTCTTCCACATTTTCTGGTGTTCCATAAATATCAAGATGATCAGGATCCATGGAACTTACAACGGCATAATCCGGACTCAGCTTATGAAAAGAACGATCATATTCATCTGCTTCCACAACGCAAAGCGGATTTATACTGCTCCAGAAATTAGTACCGTAATTCACCGATAAACCTCCCAAAAAAGCATTGCAACCATGTCCGCTTTCCTGCAATAAAAATGCAGTCATCGTACTGATTGTTGTCTTTCCATGTGTACCCGCAACACAAACATTCAAAGAACTTGCTGTAATGATCTGCAACACTTCACTTCTCTTAACCACCTGATATCCCTGAGCCCGATAATAATTCAACTCTTTATGATCAGTCGGAATGGCTGGCGTATACACGACAAGATTCACATCCTTGGGTGCACGTACCACATCTTCATCATAATACACTTTCATCCCCTCTGCTTCCAGATTTCTCGTCAGATCCGTTTGCGTTTTATCATACCCGCTTACAACCACTCCCTTCGAATTGAAAAAACGCGCAAGTGCACTCATACCGATCCCACCGATCCCAATAAAATACACAGCCTTTATATCATGTAATCCTATCACGCTCCAATTACTTTAATGATTTCTTTCACAATACGTTTATCCGCATCTGCTACTCCAAGTGAAGATAAACTGGCTTCCATCTTCTTTCTTTTCTCTTCATCATTTGCTAAATCAATGATCACGTCTGTCAACTTATTCTTTACATCCTGATCTTTTACAATCAGTGCTGCTTCTTTACGAACAAGATTCATCGCATTCGATGTTTGATGATCTTCTGCTGCAAAAGGATAAGGCACAAAAATGGCAGATTTAGCAACCAGACTGATTTCCGCAACCGACATGGCTCCTGCTCTTGAAACAATCATATCCGCAGCCGAATAGGCGGCCCCCATATCCGTTATAAAATCATTCACCCAAACACCGGCTTTCCCTTCAACCATTTTTTTAGCAATAGCTACATAAGGTTTGCCGGTTTGCCAAATAATGCGAATATCCTGTTCCAGCAATCTATCTAATCCGGCAGCAATGCCATGATTTACCGACAGCGCCCCCAAACTTCCACCGATCACCAGCAGTGTACACTTCCCCCTCTTTAATCCAAATGTTTCCAGCGAACCCTGTTGTACTTCCACTATAGATTTTCGTACCGGATTCCCCGTGACAACAATTTTTTCTTTGGGAAAGAAAGCCTCCATGCCATCTGTACCTGTAAAAACTTTAATTGCCTTATGAGCTAGCAAGCGATTAGATTTACCTGCAAATGCATTTGCTTCATGAATGAAAGTAGGAATACCTTTCATCTGTGCCCAACGCAATACAGGATAAGTTGAATAACCTCCTACGCCAATCACTACATCCGGTTTAAAGTTTTTTATAATACGACGAACCTGCATAAAACTTTTAATCAGTTTATAAGGCAACGCCACATTTTTTATCAAAGAACTTCTGTTAAACCCTGCTATGTCCAACCCTTCTATTTCAAAACCCGCCTGGGGTATTTTCTCCATCTCCATTTTACCTTTGGCACCAACAAAAAGAAAAGATGCATCAGGTAATTGCTTCTTCATCTCCTGCGCAATAGCTATAGCAGGAAAAATATGTCCGCCCGTACCTCCGCCCGCTATTAAAATTCTTTTACTCATACAGCTACCTCCTTAGCGGGCGTCGGATTACCTTCCGCCTCCTCCACATGCCGTGCCACACTTAAAATAATCCCTATCGCAAGACTCGTAAATATGATACTGCTGCCACCCATACTCACCAATGGAAGCGTTACACCCGTTACAGGAAACAACCCCACATTCACCGCCATATTCGTCATCGCCTGTATCACCAGCGTAAAACTTAAAGCGATGGATAAAAATGCCCCAAATGCATAAGGACATCTTCTGAAAATTTTTATGCTTCTGAATAAAAAAATCAGATAAATAAATACAATAAAAGCACCACCCACCAAGCCATACTCTTCTATAATAATGGCATAAATAAAATCAGAATACGGATGCGGCAGAAAATTTCGCTGCTCACTGTTGCCAGGCCCCAATCCCATAAAACCACCTTTGGCAACCGCAATCTTCGCCTGCTGAACCTGATAAGGCGATTCATCATTTTTTGCATACATAAAATCCTGAGCCCTGTGTATCCAGGTAGGCACTCTCTTAACAGATAGTATTGCAGGCAGGTCTTTTGATTTGCCCGCCGTTTCATCATAATACGATCTGGCCAGAATAACAAGCGTAATAATAGGCACAATAACGATCATTCCTACTAACAGAAGGTGACGAAAATTTACTCTTCCAATAAAAAGCAACAACATAGAAGTGGCACCTGTCAACAATGCCGTTGATAAATTTGCCGGCGCAATAAGAATACAAATAATAAATATGGGAAAGGTCAGCGGCAAAAATCCTTTCTTAAAATCTTTGATCACATCCTGTTTTTTAGACAAGAGATGCGACAAGTACATGAACAAAGCGAGCTTCGCAAGATCGGAAGACTGAAAAGTAAAGTTTAACACCGGCAGTCGAATCCAGCGATTAGCATCGTTGAGATTGGTACCAAAACTAAGTGTATATATAAGTAATGGAATAGATAAAATGAAAAGTATTCTTGCAATATTGGAATATATCTTATAATTAACCCGATGAGAAATATACATGATTGCTAATCCTAATGCCGCAAAACCTAATTGCTTCCCTAAAAAGATGAAAGTATTACCCTTATGTAATTTATAAGCCAGCGAATTGGTTGAACTATACACAACTAATAAACTCGTAAGCGACAGCAGCACTACAATCGCCCAGATGGCCTTATCTCCCTTGGTTTGTTTTTGTATCCCTTCGGGAGTCAACTCTGTTTTTATTTGACTAAACTGACTCATTCAGTTATATTATATTATTATAATGATCTTACTGCCTCTTTAAATTGATCACCTCTGTCTTCATAGTTTTTAAACAGATCAAAACTGGCGCAAGCAGGACTTAACAAAACTGTCTCTCCGTCTTTTGCGATACGATAGGCTTGCTGAACCGCTTCTGCAGCTGTTGTCGCATCCGTTATTTTGATATGTAAATTCTTGAAGGCATCATGAATTTTTTTATTATCAAGGCCAAGACAAATAATGGCACTTACTTTTTCCGCTACCAGATCTTTTAGAATGGAATAATCATTTCCTTTATCAACCCCTCCAAGGATGAGAACCGTTCGGGTCTTTACACTTTCCAGCGCAAACCAGGTAGAATTGACATTGGTTGCTTTGCTATCATTAATATAGGTAACACCTTTAACAACAGTAACAGGCTCCATCCGGTGTTCGAGATTCTCGAAAGTTGCAACCGCTTCCCTGATCTTTTCCTTTCGGATGCCGATCACCGATGCAGCGATTCCTGCCGCCTTGGTATTGTACTGATTATGCCGTCCCTTAATTTTAAAATCATCCACACTCATCATGATTTTATCATCGTTGACTGCAATGGTCATCATACCATTTTTAATAAAAGCGCCTCTTTGTGGTTCCTGATTCATGGTAAAAGGGAATAGAATTGAATGGATGGTTTGTTTTGATATATATTGAACACTCACCGGATCGTCAGCACAATACACAAAAGCATCCTGCTGTGTCTGGTTCGTGGTTATCTTAAACTTGGCGTGGATATATTCTTCAAACCGGTAATTATACCGATCCAGATGATCTTCAGTAATATTGGTCAACACCGCTACGTCTGCCCTGAAATCCTTGATATCATCTAACTGAAAACTGCTTACCTCTGTTACATAGAGCGGCTTGGGATCCAATGCGATCTGACGAGCAATACTATAACCGATGTTCCCTACCAAAGCGCAATCCAGATTCGCATGTCGGCATATATGATAAGTTAATGCCGTCGTAGTGGTCTTACCATTACTGCCCGTGATGGCAATAATGCGACTATCACCCTTATACCTCCATGCCAATTCAAGTTCACTGATAATGGAGATACCCTTCTCTCTGACCTTTTGAATCATCGGATTTTTTTCAGGAATTCCCGGACTTTTCACAATCTCATCCGCAGATAAAATTTTGCTTTCAGTATGTCCCCCCTCCTCAAATTCGATTCCATACTGTATCAACTCCAGCTTATGGGCCTCACCGATCTTACCTGCATCAGAAAGAAATACTTCCAGCCCCTTCTTTTTGGCAAGAATAGCTGCGCCTGTACCGCTTTCACCACCTCCCAATATGTAGCATTTGTATGCCATAATAGTATCATCAATCCGTTTGCCGGACAATTATTAAAATTTGGTTCTTCACAAGAATGAATTTTTTTGGAGTTACCAAAAGGCTTCTCCTTTCATTCGTTTCAAAGGGTGTTCGACCTCAATTAAACCTATTGGTTTTTCACAAAAAAGATTATCGAATTTTCAAGGTAACTACTGACAATACCACAAATAACAAAGTGACGATCCAAAAACGGGTTACGATCTTACTTTCATGATAACCTGCTTTTTGATAATGATGATGTAGCGGACTCATCAGAAATATGCGTCTACCCTCACCATATTTTCTCTTTGTATATTTGAAATAACTCACTTGTAATACCACACTTAAATTTTCAATCAGAAATACTGCACAGAAAATCGGAATCAATAATTCTTTTCTTACCAAAAAGGCTAAGGAAGCAATGACACCGCCCAACATCAGGCTCCCGGTATCACCCATAAAGATTTGAGCAGGATATGCATTGTACCATAAAAATCCTATACATGCACCCACCATGGCAGCAATAAAAACAGACAACTCACCTATATTAGGAATATACATGATGTTCAGATATTCAGCCACTCGAATATTTCCACTGGCATAGGCAAAAACACCTAAAGCCACCCCTATTATCGCCGATACGCCTGTAGCCAGTCCATCAATCCCATCGGTTATATTAGCACCATTCGACACGGCAGTTACGATAAAAACAACGATTAAAATGTATAATATCCATGTAGCGCCACGTAACACCTCAGGAAGCAACTTAGAATAATTAAACTCATGACCTTTTACAAACGGAATGGTTGTGATCGGCTCATCTGCCTTCACCATGATTTTCTCTTCTCCATCCAGTAATACTTTCTTGATATCGGATTTATTTACCGAAGAGGTTCCCTTAAACTCACGGTATACACTGATGGTATCATTAAACAAAAGCGTTGTTGCCACAGCAATGCCAAGTATCACTTGACCAAGCACCTTAAACCAACCCGCCAAGCCGTCACCATCTCCTTTTTTATACGCTGTTCCTTTTTGCTGAGCAATTCTTTTTGCTCTGAGCTTTAAGTAATCATCTATAAAACCTATGAATCCCATCCATACCGTTGCAAAAATCATAAGCAGGATATAGACTTTGCTAATATCTGCCAAGAGTAATGTTGGAATGAGAATAGCGAGAATGATAATGATGCCGCCCATGGTAGGTGTTCCTTTCTTCTGTTGCTCACCGGCCAACCCCAGATCTCTTACTGACTCCCCGATCTGTTTTGATTGCAAATAAAGAATGATCTTTTTCCCGAATACTGTTGAGATCAGCAACGAGAACACCATAGCAAGCATCATCCGACTGGTGATAAACTGAAAAAGATTATCTCCTGGAATATCTATTCCATTCTCATTTAACCAGTCAAATAAATGTTTAAGCATGCTTTACTTTCTTTATTTATCAAACATTCTTTTGCTCAAAAAATTCAACCAACACCGCTTTATCATCAAAGGGATATTTCACCCCTTTAATCTCCTGATATTTCTCATGTCCTTTTCCTGCAACCAGAATAATATCATTTATTCCCGCCAGTCCTACGGCCGCCTCAATGGCTTTTCTGCGATCGGATATGGTCATTGTTTTTCTTTTGGCAGCGCTGCTTAGCTCCGATGCCATCTCATGCAGAATGATTTCCGGATCTTCAGATCTCGGATTATCACTTGTAAATATGACCTGATCACTCCACTCGCAAGCTGCCGAACCCATTAAAGGCCTTTTCGTCTTGTCCCTATCTCCCCCACATCCTACTACGGTAATAAGTTGTTCATTTTTTTGTTTAAGTTGATGAATTGTTGCCAATACATTCTTTAATGCATCCGGCGTATGTGCATAGTCTACAATTCCCAGCACATTGTTTCTCATCGAGCGAATAGTATCGAAACGACCCTCCGCACCTGTAATACTGCTGAGTTCCCGTAATACGTCTTCGGCTTGCTCCCCTGATAATACGGCAGTGGCATATACTGCCAACAGATTATAGGCATTAAAGGCACCTATCAAACGAAAATGCACTTCACAATTCTGAATATCCATTAGTAAACCTTCCAGACTATTCACCAAAATTTTACCCTTGAAGTCTGCCATGGAACGTAAACTGTAGTAATATTTACGGGCCTTCGTATTTTGAAGCATCACCTCACCACGCTGATCATCCTTATTGCTCAGCGCAAATGCATCGGAAGAAAGAATATCAAAAAAACTTTTCTTTGCTTTGATATAAGCATCAAATGTTTGATGGTAGTCGAGGTGATCGTGTGTAATATTGGTAAATATGGCTCCTTGGAATTGAATACCAGCAATACGATGCTGATGAATGGCATGACTACTGCATTCCATGAAAACATGTGTACATCCGGCCTTCTTCATTTCAAATAACAAACTATTGAGGCTGATGGCATCCGGTGTAGTATGGGTGGAGGGTACAATCTTATCGCCAATATGATTTTGCACAGTTGAGATAAGTCCACAAGTATATCCCAATCTTGAAAACAACTTGAATAATAAAGTAGCAACCGTAGTTTTTCCGTTCGTTCCGGTTACCCCAAAAACTTTTACCACTGAACTTACGCTTCCAAAAAATATATGTGCCATATTACCGGTGGCATAAGCGCTATCTGCCACCTGCACATACGTGATACCTTCTATTATTTCATTGGGTATGAATTCACAAACAATAGCCACTGCCCCGTTGGCTATCGCTTTATCAATAAAAGCATGACCATCTGTTTTTTCCCCTTTAATAGCAATAAAGCATGCCGCCTTTTCTGTCGAGCGAGAATCTATTGACAATTGATGAATATCAATGTCTGTAGATCCGATGACCTTCAGAATAGATGACTTGTACAATATATCGCTTAACTTCTTCATTAATTCAAATACAATACAATAGGTTGATCTTTTTGAGCCGTGAGTCCTGCATTTACAGACTGATTAATAACTTTTCCCTTCCCCACAACCGACACTTTCCACCCGTTCGTTTCCAGAATATGTAAGGCATCTTTAAGCCCCATCCCTCTTACATCTGGCACTGTTGATGAAGAAAGTAAGATGGGCTTGGCGACGATCTGCTTATTGGTCACCATTGCTTTTTTCCAATTACCTGTAGAGGAATCGTGGATTGACATACGGAATACTTCAGCAAGGGATTGCATTTCTTTTTTAGATCCCGCAATCTGATACTGCAGCGAGTCTACATCATTTTTGAATTGCAAGGGCTGTGGTTCTTGCTGAATATATTTATATAAATGATCGGCAATCTCACGAAAAACAGGAGCCGCAACCGTGCCTCCATAAATATTAATTTTAGGTGCGTGGGGCTTACTCTTAATGACCACAATCATAGAATACTTCGGATTATCAGCAGGGAAATATCCGGCAAAGGCGGATTGATATACCCCGTCATTATATTTATATTTACCGTCATTCACCTTGGCTGTTCCAGTTTTTCCTGCTGCTTTATACAAGGCGTTTTCAAAAGCTTTTTTCGCCGTACCTTCTATACACACAGCGCTCATACACTCCTGTAATTGTTGAATGGTGGAAAGGGAAGCGATAGATGACTCCAATACCTGAGGTTCATTTTTTTGAACCACAGTTCCATATCTGCGCACTTCATTCAATAAATAAGGTTTCATTAATTTTCCATTATTGGCTACGGCATTATAAACCATTAGAATTTGAAGGGGCGACACCAACATTTCATAACCAAAACCCCAGGAAACCAATGTTTGAGGATGCCAGTAATTAACTTTAGATGGATTTCTAACCAAAGGAGAAAATTCTTCTTTTAATTCGATACCCGTCTTTTGTGTCAGGTGTAGGCGTTTTAAATGTTTATAATAGGCTGCTGGATCAGGCGTATAATACTGATAGGCCAGCTTACTCATCGCAACATTAGAACTATTGATAAAAGCAGATTTAAAGGTCATAAACTGAGGCCCACCATGATCATCTTTCACTCCTCTTCCCATTACATTCCAATAACCGCCATTTATATGAATAGAATCTTGGATCGAAACATGTTTATCTTCCAATCCGGCAAGTAAGGTGATCAACTTAATCGTGGAACCGGGTTCAGAGGTGCGCAATGCATAATTATCCGTTTCAAAATAAGTGCCATCGGCTGTTCTACCCAGATTCGCTATGGCTTTGATCTTTCCGGTTGATACTTCCATTACTACACAGGTACCTTCAAGAGATTCGGCCGACTGCATCTTTCTCATCAACGCACGCTCTGCAACATCCTGGATATTTACATCTATGGTTGTATAAATATCATGTCCGTTTTCAGGTGCAAACTCATAGCCTTCCACCGGCATCATAACCCCACCAGCCACAAATCGAACCAGACGCTTTCCGGATGTGCCCTTTAGCAAACTATCGAATGATCTTTCCAGTCCAACCAGTTTTGCATTCTCTCTATACAAACCAATCGTTCTGAAACCTAATTCACCAAACGGATTTAACCTTTTTGTTTTTACCTCCGTAATAAATCCGCTTTTATTTTTCCCCTCACGTACCAATGCGAATGCTCGCAATTGTTTATACTGCTCGAATGAAACTTTTTTTCGAAACAGATAATAGCGATACTTTTCTTTATAACCGGTCAATAACTCCTGCTTGTAATCTGAGGACGACTTATCCTTAAACAGATTGGATAAAGAAGTTGAAAGAGAATCCAGTTTTTTATAAAATAGCTCACCATTATTCTTCCGTAATCCTTCCGCACCAAAATCTATATATATATCAAATTGAGGTATAGATGTACTCAGCATACTTCCATCCTCACTGAATATCGTTCCTCTTTCTGCAGCCATATCAACGATTTTCGTATGCAAACTATCTCCCATCTTGATCCAATAACTTCCTTCAATACGCTGAGTATAGAACGCTTTACCCAGAATCATGATCCCGAAAATCACAAGCCCGATAAAAGCGAGGTAAACTCTCCAGAGTATATCTTTTTTAACTTCCATTAATTCTTTAATGTTAAACTGTCTTTTATTAAAACCGGCTGTTCAACCGACTCCATCAACCCTATCGTTTCTACTGCTTTCGACATTTCAGTCTGTCTGTTTTGATACATGAGTTTTCCACTCAGCATTTTATACTCGTACTCTTGTTCTTTTAATAATTTATTCATGACATTAATATCCCTGACCGTATTATCAGCATAATGACCATTAGCAATGTAGAAAACGGCCAACATCGATAGAAAAAGAAAGAATGGAACATTCCGAACAATCCATTGATAATTGAACCATTTTTTCAGATCCAATTTTTGCTCTTTATTGATCATTTGTCTTATCTGTATGTTTTGGTTATTGAAAACCGTTAACATATGGCACGAACCGATCGCATCAAATTTTTTCGGCTATGCGCAGCCTGGCACTTCTGGATCTTGGATTGGATATTAATTCTGAAGGTGTAGGTTCAACAGGTTTTTTCGTAACGATCCTGAATATTTCAGGTTTGGTTTCTCTGGAAAATGGATGTTCTTCTTCGACATGCAGCGTTCCTTTCTTAAAAAAGTTTTTCACCATTCTGTCTTCCAGCGAATGAAATGAAATAATAGCTGCTCTGCCTTTGGACCTTAATACAGCGGGCAACTGCTCTAATAATTCCTGAAGCGCTGACAATTCATCATTCACTTCAATTCGTAGTGCCTGAAATACCTGAGCCCAGTATTTATGAGGATTCCCTTTCACCACATGCTGTAAACTCTGTTTGAATTGCGTAATCGTCTGAAAAGGCGAAACCATGCGCTGTTGAACAATCGCCGCTGCCAGCGTTTTGGCATTCGTCACTTCTCCATATTGCTCAAACATCTTATGCAATTGTTGATGCGAGTAAGTGGCTATTACCTCGGCCGCTGTTTTTTGTTGCGAAGGATCCATGCGCATATCCAGCGGGCCTTCAAACCTTGTGGAAAATCCACGTACAGCATCATCAAACTGTTTGCTTGATACACCAAGATCAGCCAATACACCATCCACTTCATCTATGTGATGGAGTTTTAAAAAACGAGAAAGATGACGGAAGTTGTGAGGTATAAATAAGATCCTTTTATCATTCGGAAGATTTGCCTTTGCAGCGGGGTCCTGGTCAAAAACAATTAACCGCCCGTTCGCATCCAGCCTACGCAAAATCTCCCTGCTATGACCCCCGCCCCCGAAAGTACAATCAACGTATATGCCGGAAGATATTACCGACAAACCATCAACGGCTTCCTTTAGCATAACCGGCACATGATAAACTTCGCCCTTACTTTCACCGGAATTACCGGCATTATGGTTCAGGTGGCTCATCAGGAATTACTGATCTTTTTTTACCATCACTTCTCCCGCGAGTTGACTAAACGCATCGGGTGAAAAGTTATCAAAGAGCTGTTGGTACTTACGCTTATCCCATATTTCTATTTTCTTTACAGCCGCTACCAGTACTGCATCTTTATCCAGTTCTGCATAGGTTTTCAAATTGGAGGGGAGCAGTAATCTGCCCGCCGAATCCAACTCAATTGTAGTAGCACCGTTCAAGAAATAGCGTTGAAATTTTCTTACATTCGGGTCGAATTCATTCAATTGACTGATTTCAGAGAATATCGGCTCCCATGTTTTCATGGGGTAAAGGGTTAAGCAAGACTCAATCCCCCGACTGATGACAAACTGGTTCCCCCACTCTTCCGGAATTTGCTTTTTAAAGCCTGCCGGAAGCAGAAAACGACCCTTTGCATCGATCGTCACCTCATATTCTCCTAGAAATCCAATCATTTGTCTGATGTAATGGATATTTTACCATTATTAAACACAAATTAACACAATTTCCCACTTTTAACGAGAAATTTGTGCTTTTAATTTTTTCCACAAGCTGAAATCGTTTATGGGAAAGGGTTTCAGGCCAATTTAGTGGAATAATGAAAGAAACAATGTGAATTTGTGTGAAATAGGTGTGGATAACACCAAAAAGAGGCTTATGGCATTATATTAAATCTAATAGGAGAAGCATATAAAGAATTTTTTCTCCGTGTTATAGCAAGTGTTTTAAACCGCTGGCTATGATATAAAAACGCTTGTAACCCCCACTTAGCTATGAATCCAGTAAGGGGAACTGTAATGTAAACGTAGAGCCCTTGCCCAGCAGACTTTCTGCACTGATTTTTCCTCCGTGTGCCTCTGTTATGGCTTTGACATAACTCAGTCCGATACCAAACCCCTTTACATTATGCAGGTTGCCGGTATGTGCACGATAAAACTTTTCAAATATTCTCTTTAAGGTTTCTTTATTCATCCCAATACCGTTATCCTCTATCATAATGCGAATATGCTTGCCTGTATTCTTTGTAGAAATATTAATAATAAGTCCCTCTTCTTTTGAATACTTAATGGCATTATCTATAAGATTGCTCAGAAGGTTTACAAAATGTATTTCATCCACCAACATCATATCATGCGTTGCCTGGAAATGACAAATGACATCCCCTTTTTTTTCAGCGATTTGCAACTGAAACTGATCAACAACTTTTTGAATTAATATATGAATATGATGAGCCGTCTTTTTCAATTCCAGATCCTGCTTCTCCATTTGTGCTGCTTGCAAGATCGTCTCCACATTTTTATTCATACGCTTGTTTTCATCACGGATCATTCCTGTGAAATAATTTCGTTTTACTTCATCACCCAACACCTTTTCATTCTTCAATGCATCAACAGCAAGAGAAATCGTAGCTAATGGTGTTTTTAATTCATGCGTCATATTATTGATAAAATCATTTTTGATCTCACTCAATTTTTTCTGACGCAATAAGGTTCCGAATGTGATATAAAAGGCGGTAATGATAATAAGTGTAAATACAATGGCACCGGCTATCATCCATCCCAACGATCTTAAAACAACGGATTTAATATCCGGTACAAGCAAGATCAACACTTCCTGTGGTGCCAGACTTTCCATCAAACCTCCACTCGAGGGAACCAAGGGATAAAATATTTTGAGATGATGCACGCTATCCATCATCATATCCATAAAATGTGCGGATTTAAGCTCGTAATGCTCAAAGACCTGATCTCCTGCAACTGCAAACTCAAATCTTGTATTCTTCAAATGATGCTTAACAAAAGATCGTTGAACTTTTTCTCTGATTTCAAACTCAGTATAGCGATGAGCCACTGAAAAATCTTTATATATGTCAAAGACATCTGTCGGGATTGACATCCCCTTTCTTTCTGTTTCTGCCATCAGATCTTCACTTACCTCCTGTATAATGACAGATAACTTTTCTTTCAATTGGTCTTCTCTGAACAATGCCAGTGTTTTAATCCAGGCGAATTGAATATAGATAATGCCCAATAAAGAAACGGTAATTAATAATATAATTATGGGGAATATCTTTTTCATCTATCACGATTGCTTATAACTTGCAACTACGCAAATGTATCAGTCATTATTTACGCATAAAGATAAACTTTGTTAAAGATTCATAGCTGCATAAAAAAAGCTGCTCCGAAGAACAGCTTTTGATAAAATATCAGCAAGAACAGATCAGTTGACCTGTTTTATATAATCCACCTGAAATTTGGAAAGACCATTCAATTGCGGCGCATACGTGTCTAATACATCATTTGGCTGTAAAGTACCATTGATGTACAAACTGTCATTTTCCAGTTTAAGATTGTATTTGTCAGCACTGATTCTTCCATCGCGAATTAATGCATCCACTAAAGAACTAATGGAAGATTCCAGCTTAGGATTGGCATCTTTCTCCACTACAATACTGACATTCTCCGCAATGGGCTTGGCATGTCCTTTACCGCTCATCTGAGCTAACGTAGGTGCAATCACCAAAGACACAATTGACATCAGTTTAATTAAGATATTCATCGAAGGACCGGATGTATCTTTAAACGGATCTCCCACCGTATCACCTGTTACAGATGCTTTATGCGGCTCAGATTTTTTATAAAAGATTTCTCCGTTGATCTCCACTCCTTTTTCAAAACTTTTCTTAGCGTTGTCCCATGCACCACCGGCATTATTCTGGAACATCCCCATCAATACACCACTCACTGTAGCACCGGCTAAAAATCCGCCCAATGCTTCCGCACCCAAACCTGGCATAAAACCAATGATCAAAGGAGATACAATAGCGATCGCGCCGGGCAATAACATTTTCTTGATGGATGCATCGGTAGAGATCGCCACACATTTATCATATTCAGGCTTACCGGTTCCTTCCATGATACCGGGAATCGTACGGAACTGACGACGTACTTCTTCCACCATGCTCATGGCCGCCTGTCCTACCGCACGGATAGCCAATGAAGAGAAAAGTAATGGCACCATCGCACCTACAAACAAACAAGCCAGTACATTGGCTTTATAAATATCAATACCATCGATACCTGCTACTCCAACGAAGGCCGCAAATAATGCTAAGGCTGTTAAGGCAGCAGAAGCAATGGCAAAACCTTTGCCCGTTGCAGCGGTTGTATTACCCACGGCATCCAGCACGTCGGTTTTTTCACGCACTTCTTTGGGTAATTCACTCATTTCCGCAATACCACCGGCATTATCCGCGATCGGACCGAAGGCATCAATCGCCAGCTGCATCGCAGTGGTAGCCATCATACCCGCAGCAGCTATTGCCACCCCGTACAATCCGGCACACTCATAAGAACCCCAGATACCCCCTGCCAATACGAGAATAGGTAAGAAAGTAGATTCCATACCTACCGCTAAACCACCAATCACGTTGGTAGCATGTCCGGTAGAAGACTGACGGATAATAGAAAGCACCGGGCGTTTACCCATTGCTGTATAATATTCAGTAATGATACTCATTAATGTTCCTACAGCTAACCCTACGGCAATCGCACCCAAAACACCCCATTTGGTGAACTCGCTACCGCGAAGCACCATCGTTTCAGGAAGAATATAATATACCAATCCTACAGAGGCAATAGCGGTCAATACAATAGAACCCCAGTTGCCCATGTTCAAGGCTTTTTGCACAACATCTGTATTGATACCTGCGCTATCACTCACACGAACAAACCAGGTACCGATAATAGAAAATAAAATCCCCACACCGGCAATCAGCATCGGCAATAAAATAGGAGAAAAACCACCAAAATTATCTACAGCGATGGTTTCCTGTCCGAGCACCATCGTTGCCAATACGGTAGCTACATATGAACCGAACAGATCGGCACCCATACCGGCCACATCACCCACATTATCACCTACGTTATCGGCAATGGTTGCAGGATTACGCGGATCATCTTCAGGTATACCTGCCTCTACTTTACCTACTAAATCAGCACCCACATCAGCCGCCTTTGTATAGATACCGCCACCCACGCGCGCAAACAGGGCAATGGATTCCGCACCTAATGAAAAACCGGTCAATACTTCAATGGCTTTCAGCATTTCAGGGCCATTCACCGATGCGCCGGCTGGAACAAACAAAGCTTTCAATATAATGAACAAAGCGCCTAATCCGAGTACGGCCAAACCTGCCACACCGAGTCCCATCACCGAACCACCGGTAAAGGAAACCTTCAATGCTTTACTCAAACTCGTACGGGCTGCCTGAGCAGTACGTACGTTACTTTTCGTTGCAATATTCATACCGATATAACCGGCTACTGCACTGAATACAGCTCCAATCACGAAAGCAATCGCAATACTCCAGTGACTATTAGGATTGGCCATCGCCATCACGCCTAATAAAAGAGCAACGATTACTACAAAATATCCAAGTATTTTCCATTCGGCTTTCAAAAATGCCATCGCGCCATCCGCAATATGCTTGCTGATCTCACGCATGCGGTCATTACCCGCATCTTGTTTGTTCACCCAATTGAACTGAACTAGGGTATACAGCAGACCTACCAGTGCCATACCCGGAACTAAATAAATTAAAGCATCCATAAGCTTAAAATATTGGTTTATAAGGTCGGCAAAGATAGGGGAAGGCAACTAAAAGCAGGACATGAAAAAGGGATTATCATTGTATTTCCACAAAGGCAGGAGCTAACCGACTGATCAGATCACGGGCAAGGACCGACTCCATACCCATATCGGCAACGGCCAGATCGCCGGCATAGCCGTGGATATATACCCCGATTTTAGCGGCATCAACCGAATCATATCCTCTGGCAAGCAGTCCGGTCAGGATGCCCGTCAACACATCCCCGCTGCCGCCCTTGGCCATACCCGGATTACCGGTGGGGTTAAAAAATGCGCTGCCATCCGGACAAGCGATCAGCGTAAATTTCGTTTTCAGAATAATTACTGATTGAAGTTCAGCCGCCTTTTGGAGGGCAAGTGCTACTCTTTCAAAATGATTAGAGGATGCTCCGAATAATCGTACAAACTCACCAGGATGAGGCGTAAGAATTGAGCCGGGGGGGATGGAAACATGCTTGACGCCATATTGGGCGATGATATTCAGCGCATCCGCATCGATCACCATAGGATTTCTGTAATGCTTCAATACACTCATCATGGCTTCAGCAGTAGTGGTTTCTTTTCCTAATCCCGGACCGATACCAATGGTTTTGAAAATGGAAAGATCATTAGGCGTCATGGAAAAAATATCTTCCTCCACATCCGTTGATACCATCGCCTCGGGTAAAGCCGTTTGCATCATCTCATAACCGCATGACGGAAGATGAACGGTGAGCAAGCCCGCTCCGCTGCGCAAACAAGCCTCGGCAGCCAGCAACGCTGCTCCTGTTTTTCCTTTTGAACCTGCTAAAAGTAATGCGTGACCATAATCCCCTTTGTGAGAAAAGGATTTTCTAGGAATCATTAATTTTCGGACTTCTTCTCCTGTCAACATATTCCATGCCGTTTTTTGTCCGTTTTCAAACGCAGGATGCAGCCCAATATTCAGTAAATGAATATTCCCTGTAAAAGATGCGTTTTCTTCCATGATCAAAGAAGGTTTCCATGCCTGAAAACTTAGGGTTTCGGATGCCATGATCTTGGGTACATCTACGGAACTTCTATCCGCATACATACCTGAAGGCAGATCAATAGCAATGATTGTATTGCCGGTCTTATTGATTTGATGAATAAGATCAGCGGCTAATCCTTCTACCGGACGGGATAAGCCAATGCCGAATAAGGCATCGATGATGATATCTTCATGTTTGACAGAAGGAAAAACATCTGCTGATTGTAAGAAATGAATGCGGTGGGTAGTATTGTGAAGCAGGTGGAGGTTGGTTTGGAACTCTGGTGTTCCGGGAGCACCGTGCTCCAGTATATACACATCCACCTCTTTATTCAGTTGTATAAGCAACCTTGCGATCGCAAGGCCATCCCCACCGTTATTCCCTTTGCCGCAAAAAATATGAAAAGATTTATTGACATAAGGAGAATGAATGATCCATTCTGTACAGGCCATAGCTGCACGTTCCATTAAATCTATAGAAGCAATGGGCTCATGCTCAATCGTAAAGGTATCCCATGCTTTGATCTGGTCGGAATTGTAGATGTTCATTGATATTGCCAACTATTCAGATCATAAAAATAAATGAATCAACACAACACACAATGAGATGTGTCATTGCATGCAATGATTGGAATTCATTAGTAATTACTAATGAATGAATAATTAATAATTGGAGTATCAACTACATGCCTGGAAACCAGGGACGCGCTATCGCTTCTCTGAACGGCCAGGGAATACCCGCCATAATGAGCAAGAATGCAATCAGTAATAAAATGAGTGTAGGATTGTACTGTAATACTTTAGCCTTTCTTCGGGCGATGGTGATCAGTATAATAGCAATTAACATCACACTGATATGCTCTACGACCCAAAAGCGGGCCATGGTATTTTTCATCACATTAGCCATCCCTCCCATCCTTTCAATCATCTTAAACCCAGCCACCTCACTGGTGAAATACTGAAATAATCCCAGCAATAAAGTAATATGAGCTGAAATCATCAGGAATAAGGATGTCTTTTTCAATCCTTCTCTCTTGGAGAATGCCTGAAAAATGGAAACAACCAACAGCATTAAAATTACCCAGCGTAATAAATTATGTAAATGAAGGAGTCCGGTACTCATGATAAAAATTTGATCAAAGTTATATGAACATGACAAGTAATATCGTTTTGATAATGATTTTCTTTAGCTAATGAGCTTAATTTTACACAATGAAGTGGAGAAATATTGTTATACCCTTGTTTGCACTTGTTTATGCGTGCGGTAATGAACCCGGCGATGAAAACGAAGCAGAGGGTAAAGATTCACTGACAAACATTCTTTCTATTGACTCCTCCATGAGTGACAGCGCACGTCTAGTTAAAATTGAAACATTGATTGAGCAGCAGCAACACGATGAAGCCCTGTCGCACATTGATTATCTGCTAAATAAACATCCGAAAAATCCGGCCTTATTATTTATAAAAGCGGATGCGCTGGAAAGAAAAAGAGATACCTCTTCAGCCCTTTATTATTATCTGCAGGCAGATCATATATCAGGCAAATTTCCACAGGCACGTATGGCTGCATTAAATTTATATGCGGAAACCAAACATCCGCAAACACCTGCGTATTCAAAAATGATGCTGGAAGACCCTGCCTCTGAAAAAATACGATCCGATATTTTTTTAATGCAAGGCATCTATTATAGTAAGTTAGGTAAAACGGATATGGCAGAATCCATCTTTTCAAAAATTATTCAACAGGATTATACTTTTTTGCAGGCTTATATAGAGAAAGGTTTATTGTATTATGACCGGCAACAGTACAAAAAGGCACTGGAGATATTTACACTATCCACAGAAGTAAAAAATGATTTTGCTGAGGGGTATTTCTGGATGGGAAAAACCTTCCACAAACTGAATCAAAAAGAAGCAGCCATTCTTCAATTAAAAAGAGCGCTCGCACTGGACCCTTCCATTCAGGAAGCCAGAGAAGAATTAAAAACTTTGGGGGCAATTCAATAATTTTACGGCAACACATATTATTATATCATGCCCATTATCGCTCCATCACTCCTATCAGCCGACTTCTTAAAACTTCAGCAGGAATGTGACCTACTAAACCAAAGCCAGGCAGACTGGTATCATCTGGATGTAATGGATGGGGTATTTGTTCCAAATATCAGTTTTGGACCCATGCTAATAGAATTTTTCAGAAAAGCTACAACGAAAACATGTGATGTTCATCTGATGATTCAGCAGCCCGAAAGATATGTGGAAGCTTTTCATAAAGCCGGCGCAGATATCTTGACTGTACACATCGAAGCCTCTACCCATCTGCATCGCACCATACAACATATCAAGCAACTAGGTATGCAAGCAGGAGTGGCTATCAATCCACATACCCCTGTAGAAATATTGAAAGATATACTTTGTGATCTTGACCTTGTCTGTTTAATGAGCGTAAACCCGGGATTTGGCGGACAAAAATTCATTCCGCAAACACTACACAAGATCAAGACACTGAAGTCTATGATCCTGGCCCAAGGCCTTTCAGTCAAAATAGAGATCGATGGAGGTGTAACGCTTGAGAATGCTGGTGAAATTATTGCAGCAGGCGCTGATGTACTCGTAGCGGGCAATACGGTTTTTAAATCAAAAGACCCGATAGCGACAATAGACGCACTAAAAAAACTTTAACCCTTAGATTTGTACATGCATCTATCAAAAGGCAGACAATATCATGCGCTATGGCTAACCATTTTATGCTGCCTGATCTTCAGCATTTCCTTTTCTCAAAAAAAAATAGCAAATATCAGAGGTAAAGTACTGGATGAGAACGAAAATCCTTTACCGAATGTATCGGTAGTAATCCTGGGCAAGACATCGGGTGTACTCACGAATGATTCCGGGAGGTTTTCCATGAAAGTACCTGCAGGTAAAGCTTTTGCCCTTGTTTTCAGCTATACGGGTTACCGAAGCGAACAGCGAAATTTTTATCTGAATGAAGCAGAAGATGAAACCATGATATTACGAATGGAAAAGGGAATTCGGGAGTTACAGGAAGTAACGATCAAGGATGACAGATTACGTATGGAAAGTTCAGCCATTCGCATCAATCCCAAAAACGCCATACAACTGCCTTCTGCTACCGGCGGCATTGAATCACTGATCAAAATATTTGTTGGCAGTAATAATGAACTCACCTCACAGTATTCCGTTCGTGGCGGGAACTATGATGAGAACCTTATTTATGTAAATGATTTTGAGATCTTCCGTCCATATTTGGTTCGACAAGGACAACAGGAAGGGCTCAGTTTTATCAATGCTGAAATGGTAAAGAATGTAGTCTTTTACAATGGCGGGTTTCAGGCGCGCTATGGCGATAAAATGAGTTCTGTTCTTGACATTCAGTATAAACGACCAACCAAATTCGGCGGTTCCGCCTACGTCTCTTTTCTTGAACAGGGACTTCAGCTGGAAGGAGCAACGAAAGATCAGAAAGTAACCTATATCATTGGTGCAAGAAACAGAAACAACCAGAATCTCCTCAGCAGTCAGGAGATTAAAGGAAGTTATGTTCCCTCGAGTAATGATCTGCAAACATATATTACATGGCAGCCAAAAGAGAAATGGTTGTTTGAATTACTTGCCAACCGATCCAAAACAAAATTCAGCCTGGCCCCCCAATTCAGCAATCAGACTTCTTCCGTCTTGTCTCCGTTTTTTACAGCCAATCTTGGCCTGGATGTGTATTTTGCCGGAGGAGAAAAAGATGAATACAGTACCAACATGACCGGTATTGCTTTTACTTATCAGCCCCGAAAAGCACTGAAATTAAAATGGATGCTTAGTCAATTCTCCAATAACGAACGGGAATACTTCGATATACAAGGAGCCTATCTATTTGGAGAAAGGGATTTTGATAAAAGCAAGCCCACCTTCGGAACGATTGTTAATCCCCTTGGTGCAGGCGTATTTCAAAATTTCGCAAGAAATCGTCTGAATATAGAAATCCTGAATGCTACACATAAAGGAAGTTATGAAACAGGGAAACATTTTTTTCAATGGGGGCATAGTATCGAAAAACAAACTATAAATGACAGATTAAATGAATGGGAATTACAGGATAGCGCTGGATATACACTACCATTCAATCCCTCCGTATTGTTGATGAATAAAGTATTAAAGTCGACCAGTAATCTGAATATTATTCGAAGCCAGGGTTATCTACAGGATAATATTGCATTAAGCAGGAATAAGCATACCATCTCCATGCAAGTGGGCTTACGATATAATTTCAATACACTCAATCAGGAATTACTGATTCAGCCCCGTATACAACTGGCCATACAGCCGCAGTGGAAAAAAGATATCGTTTTCCGTATGGCAGCAGGAGCCTATCATCAACCTCCTTTATACAGAGAATTAAGAAGATATGATGGTTCTGTCAATGAAAATGTCCGCGCTCAAAAAAGCTGGCAGTGGGTGGGTGGCATGGATTGGAATTTCAAAGGATGGGGCGGCAGACCCTTTAAGTTGCAAACTGAGATGTACTATAAAACCATGACCGATATTGTGCCGTATGATATAGATAATGTAAGAATTCGATATTCGGGCAATAATGAAGCAAAAGCATATACGGTCGGCTTTGAAGCAAGATTATTTGGCGAACTGGTAAAAGATGCAGAGAGCTGGATCAGTGTAGGTTTCATGCGCAGCAGAGAAAATCTGAATAATGACCAATGGTATAATTATACCCTTGATGAGGCAGGCAAACCCATAGACAGTACGTTGGTACAAGGCGGATGGGTAAGAAGACCTACTGACCGATTGATCACAGTAGGTATGTTCATACAGGATTATCTGGCGACCAATAAAAACTTCAAATTCCACATGAACCTTCTGTATGGCAGTAACCTACCTTATAACATTCCCAATAATGTAAAATTCAGGAATGCGTTGATCATCGATCCATATATAAGAGCAGATTTTGGTTTCAGTGCCCTGCTGCTTGACAGTGAAAAGAGTAAGAGGAGAAGTAAAAATCCTTTCAGGAGTTTTAATAATATATGGGCAAGCCTCGAAGTATTTAACGTAATCGATCGGGCAAATACGATCTCTTATCTGCTGATCAAAGATTTCTCTAATAATATTTTCACCATACCCAACCGCCTCACACCCCGTCTCGTCAACTTTAAGATCGTAGCGCGATGGTAAGGAGTTCATCTATTGGGTAAGGCAAATAAAGATTAAAGACTGTATTAAGAACGCATATGTAAATAGTGTTCTAATTAATGAAATGTGTGTTCACTTTTTAAACTTTACGATCTTTTTTAACTTTCCTTACACGTATTCACAAACTGTTAATAAGTAACTTCATAATTATGAGGTGAATGATTTAATATTGAATAGAAGCATAATCCGATTATAAATAAAAAATGTAATGATTCAGCCCATTGCATCTCATCCTAAACCTTTAGTACATTGACAGAAACAATTATCAACCTCGAAACCATTAACCCGATAGAATTTATGGGTGTTAATAATGGCAAGATCGATTTATTAAAAAAGAAATTCCCCCTCCTCAAAATCCTTTCCAGAGGCACACAAATCAAATTGAGCGGCAGTCCCGAACAAGTAGAACAAGCCAAAGAAAAAATTGATCTGCTGATTGCATACCTGGAAAGAAACGGAAATGTCAGTGAGCAGTATTTTGAGCAAATTCTGGGTGGGGATGACAAAGAGATTGTCGATCATTTTGTTGAAAGAAACCCCAATGATGTGTTGGTATTTGGCCCTAATGGTAAAACGGTAAGAGCCAGAACACAGAATCAAAAGAAGATGGTTGCTGCAGCAGAAAAAAATGATGTCGTTTTTGCTATCGGTCCGGCGGGAACCGGTAAAACATATACGGCTGTTGCCCTTGCCGTAAGGGCTCTTAAAAATAAAACCGTAAAAAAGATCATCCTTACTCGTCCTGCAGTAGAAGCGGGAGAAAGTTTGGGCTTCCTTCCTGGTGATCTAAAAGAAAAAATAGACCCTTATTTACGACCCCTGTATGATGCACTTGACGATATGATCCCCGCTGATAAGTTGGGCTATTATATGAGTACAAGAGTTATTGAGATCGCGCCATTAGCCTACATGAGAGGCAGAACGCTGGATAATGCATTTATAATTTTAGATGAAGCGCAAAATACCACCGATCTTCAACTGAAGATGTTTCTTACCCGTATCGGCGCCAATGCAAAAGCCATCATCACTGGAGATCTGACACAGGTGGATCTCCCCAAAAATCAACGCAGTGGCCTGGAAAAAGGAATTCGAATCCTGAAAAACATTGATGGCATATCTCATATTGAACTGGACGAAGAAGATGTGGTTCGTCATCGTTTGGTTAAAGCCATCATCAAAGCCTACGACCGAGATCATCAACAGGAAACAAGACAATTATAATCACGGTAAAAGGATTTCGAAAATAGAACTACGCTGACTACATTCGCTAAATCAAACAATATTGATGTGTATGAATCGGATCTGTATTTTGATGACCTTATATTCTTTTTTTCTATGCTCATGTGCCGAAGAAAAGATCAGGCCTGACGATGCATTAGGTACCGCACGTAGCTTCATTCGTTTTTCACTGGATGGCAATTACAAAGAAGCAAAAACATTAATGCTACAGGATAGCCTTAATAATTTTGAACTTGATGAACTTGAAAAAAGATACAACAGCAAATTATCAGAGAGCGAGAAAGAAGGATATAAAAACGCATCTATTCTCATTCATTCAGTAGACCAGATTAGCGACTCGGTTGTAATTATCAATTACTCTAATTCATACAAAAAGAAGCCCATGCCGGTTAAAGTAATCTTGAAAGATGGCTTTTGGCAAATAGACTTAAACTATACATTTTCCGGAAATCTTTGAAACCGTCGATGTTTATGATGAGAGACTTTCTTTTAGTTGGGCTAGGGGGTGCCATCGGCTCAATGTTGCGTTTTGGGATAAGCCTTTTATTAAAGCCTTTTCATCTGATTCCGATAGCGACCCTTTCCGTCAACTGTATCGGTTCTTTCTTAATTGGCATATTAGCCGGCATATCGATCCGTGAGTCTCAGTCAGGATGGTATCTCTTGTTAGCAACCGGTATCTGTGGTGGGTTTACAACCTTTTCTGCATTCTCCCTGGAAGGAATGCAACTCCTGCAACAGCAAAAAACAGGCATTTATCTTACCTATACAGGAGTAAGTGTGATCCTCGGCTTGATCTTCGCCTGGCTGGGATGGAAAATTATGCGGTAGTCCAAGGACTTTTGTTTTATCCTTTTTTACTTTTCTACCTTTAACTTTGTTGCAATGAGCAACAAACCCAAAAAAGACGCTTTAGGCCAGGGCATTCGTTCCTTGCTTAAAACGATTGATGAAGATCTGAAAAGTACTGCCGGCAAATTACAAACCGGAGCATCCGAAACCGGTGCGTTAAGCCTTCGTATCCCGGTAGGCGATATTGAGGTAAACCCCAAGCAACCCAGACGCGACTTTGATGAAGAAGCTTTACAGGAATTGGCTGCTTCGATCAAAATGCACGACATCATCCAGCCTATTACCGTATCCAGACTTACTGGCAACAAATACAGACTGATTGCAGGTGAAAGAAGATGGAGGGCTTCCAAGCTGGCCGGCCTCAAAGATATCCCTGCCTATATTCGACAGGCGAATGATACTGAATTGCTTGAGCTGGCATTGCTTGAAAATCTGCAAAGAGAGAATCTTAATCCTATTGAGGTTTCTCTCAGTTACAAGCGCCTGATGGATGAATTAAACTACACCCAAGAACAAGTAGCAGAAAGAATGGGAAAGGAACGTTCTACCGTGACCAATTATATCCGACTGCTAAAATTACCTCCCGACATTCAATCTGCCGTAAGAAACGGGGCGATCAGTATGGGACATGCCAGGGCCCTTATCAGCATTGATACAGTAGATAAACAACTTTTTGTTTTTAAATCAATCGGCGAAAAAGATCTTTCAGTAAGGCAAACCGAGGCATTGGTTCGTCAGCTTTATAAAGCAGCACCGGTTAAAAAGACCCCGAAAAATAATTTGGAAAATGTGTACCGACAGATCTCTGATAAATTATCAGATCAGTTTAGTACCAAAGTACATCTTAAGCATGGGAAGAAAGGGAATGGCAGTATTACCATTGAATATTTCTCTATAGATCAATTCAATCAGATACTCAAACAACTAGGAGTAAACGTAGAATAGGTTATCGCATAAAGTATTTGTCATAATGAGATATTTGATTTTATTGATCTTCCTTATTTGTGCCAGTCATACATGGAGCAGCCCTTTGGATAGTATTCCCAAAAGAAAAGGGGAAGATACTATTATCAAAAAACAGCATAGCCCACGCAAAGCTGCTACCTTATCAGCCATCTTACCCGGAGCCGGACAGGTTTATAATAAAAAATACTGGAAAGTCCCACTGGTATACGCAGCTCTGGGCACATGTGTAGGATTTATCATATACAATCGTTCCGAATATATTGATGCAAGAAATGCATATAAGAACAAGCTGGATAATGATCCAACTAACGATGATCAGATGCCTGAAAAATACAGACCTGTTGATCCGGAAGCCATCCGTACTTACAGAAACGGAGTCAGACAAAATTTGGATTATTCCATTCTTGCCTTTGTCCTTTGCTGGGGATTGAATATTGTAGATGCGGCTGTAGACGGGCATTTAAAATCCTTTGATGTAAGTGAAAATTTAAGCCTGAAGATCAACCCCTATATTCAGCCATCTACCCGAAGCGGAGGCATGCAACTGACTTTTGATTTCGGAAAAAGAAAAAAATATCATTCATCGATCACATATTAATTTTTTTCAATGAAAATCACATTGATAGGATTTGGGAAAATGGGCAAAGCTATTCATGAGCAGGCCATTCAAAGAGGACACTCTATTCCGTTGATTATTGATCTGCAAAATAGAAATGAACTGACGGCAGAAAATATTAAAGACACAGATGTAGTTATTGAGTTTACCACTCCTGAAACAGCTTTTCAAAATGTGATCTTTTGTTTACAACAGGGCGTTCCTGTTATTTGCGGATCCACAGGATGGCTGCACAAGCTGGATACGGCTAAAGCTACTGCCATTGATCATCATACCGGACTGATCGTTGCCAGCAATTTCAGTGTGGGCGTGAATTTATTTTTTGAGTTAAATAAAAGATTAGCCGAACTTATGCGTGGCCACACTGAATATCAGCCCTCCTTACTGGAGGTACACCACACACAAAAATTAGATAGTCCGAGCGGAACTGCTATTTCATTGGCCGAACAAATCTTGGAAAGATCGCCTGAAAAAGAAAGATGGGTAAATCATATGTCAGAGAAAAAAGAAGAATTGGTGATCCTCAGCGAAAGAAAAGATCCGGCACCCGGAACACACCATGTAAGATATCATTCAGCGATAGACGATATTGAGATCATTCATACCGCACATAATCGTACCGGCTTTGCATTAGGGGCTGTATTAGCTGCGGAGTTTATTGTGGGAAAGAAAGGATTCTATACAATGAAGGAAGTACTTGGGATATGATCAGTGATCTCATCTCAAATCAACCAACTCCACTCCCGGATATTTTTTCTGATCAAAAACAAACACATCATCTGTTACCGGAGCATTCCCGTTGAGCGCACTTACGGTGTATATATAATGTACTCCGCTTTTCTCCATGATCTTTGTGCTGTAGATAGTCTTAGTCGCTTTATCGACAAGCAAATACACTTTAAAGAAGGATTTTGATTTATCGAAAGGGGTCAGTTCAACTTCATGTAATTGTTTACCTGATTCCGTTTTATCAGCATTTAAACGATACAGAAAATCCTTATCGTAAAAATTAGTAAAAAGTTTTTGAGGAGTGATCGTATTCTGTGCCGGATCAAATTTTGCTATGGTTACTTCATTAGCAGATGGATCATAGGTCCATATATTGACTCCATCACAAAAAATATCCTGTCCACCCGAAAGCGTAATTCTGTACTTGGCACCTTTCATAAACAGGCTTCCTTTTTTGACACCCAATACTTTTCCTTTCGCATCTTCATTTTTAAACACAAAACTGGCTTTCACCGCCTTGTATTTTTTAAAATTGGCACTTACCTGATCCAATACTTTTTTAGCATTAGGATCACTCTGGCCCATAGATTTATTTTGCGCAAAAAGAGGAATAGAAGTTGAAATACTAACAAGAGAAATGATACAGAAAGTCGTTAATTGTTTGAGCATATTATACACTTTAAAAAAATCGCTTTACACCGATGATGGCAACACAAAGTTTACAGAAAAGCATTACATAACAATCAATTCAATTATTAAATAAATATTATTGGGAGGCGTTTAACAATTATTCAAAACCGGAAAGCAGCTGATCCAGTTCCGCTTCAGATTTCACTAATACATCGCGGGCTTTACTTCCCTGACTTTTTCCTACTACTCCCGCAGCTTCCAGTTGATCCATCAGCCTACCCGCACGGTTATAACCGAGCTTCATTCTGCGTTGTAACAAAGAAGTGGACCCTACCTGATTTTGTACAATCAGACGGGCAGCATCTGCGAATAAGGGATCTTTACTATTGACGTCAAACTCTTTTGAGTCCATCTCTTTCTCATCCACATATTCAGGCAAGAGGAAAGCCTGAGGATATCCTCGTTGATCAGAAATAAAAGAAACAATATCATCCACTTCAGGTGTGTCGACAAAAGCACATTGCAATCGGGTTAACTCCCCGTTATAACTGATCAGCATATCTCCTTTACCGATTAATTGCTCGGCACCTCCCGTATCCAATATCGTACGGCTATCCACTTTAGAAGACACTTTAAAGGCAATACGAGCCGGGAAGTTTGCCTTGATCGTTCCGGTAATAATATTCACAGAAGGTCTTTGCGTGGCAATGATCAGATGGATACCTACGGCACGAGCCAACTGTGCCAATCGGGCAATGGGTGTTTCAACTTCTTTCCCCGCCGTCATGATCAGATCCGCAAACTCATCAATTACCAATACAATAAATGGCAGGTACTGATGTCCGTTTTGGGGGTTCAGTTTACGGGCTACAAATTTTTCATTGTATTCTCTTAACTGACGACAACCAGCTTCTTTCAACAGGTCGTACCGATTATCCATTTCAATACACAAAGCATTTAGGGTATTGATCACCTTTTTGGTATCGGTGATGATGGCATCTTCTTCGCCGGGAAGTTTGGCGAGGAAATGATGTTCGATATGACGATACAAACTCAACTCTACTTTTTTAGGATCCACCAAAACAAATTTGAGTTGAGAGGGATGTTTCTTGTATAGCAATGAAACAAGAATCGCATTCAGTCCGACCGACTTACCCTGACCCGTGGCACCGGCCATGAGTAAGTGAGGCATGGTAGCCAGATCGACAATGAAGTTTTCATTATCAATTCTTTTTCCAATGGCTATGGGTAATGCGTGTGTGCTCTTCTGAAATTTTTCGCTGGCGAGCAAAGTCTTCATACTCACCACTGTCTTCTTCACATTAGGAACTTCGATACCGATGGTTCCTTTGCCCGGAATCGGAGCGATGATCCGAATGCCGAGCGCAGCGAGGCTGAGGGCGATATCATCTTCGAGATTTTTAATTCGGGAAATACGCACGCCTGCTGCCGGAACAATCTCATATAAAGTTACAGTAGGTCCAACCGTTGCAGAAATCTTTTGAATTTCGATATCGTAATTTCGAAGGGTATTGAGAATTTGATTTTTGTAGTTTTCCAGTTCGGTGGGATCCTGAACAATTTTTTCACTGCCATGGTTTTCCAACAGATCAAGCGTAGGAAATTTATAATCTTTCAGATCTAAAAAAGGGTCATATAAGGTTCCCATCTTGCCTGTAGCTGCCGAAGATTCAGGTGCAGCCTTTGGCAACTCGTCCGGAACTGTTTTGATTTCAAGTGTGAGATCCTCTTCACCGATGCTTACAGGGTTTGGCGTATGATTAATTTTTGCAATAGGTTGCAAGCCTGCGTCAATTAGAGGCTCTTCTTCTTCAACCAATACAGGCACTTCCTCCTCTGTTGAGGAAGGTTCATCTTCAGTCAAGGGCTCCGTTGTTTCTTTTTCGGTAAGGGTAAACTGATTCAAGACATCATTTTCGGATGAGGTTTGAGTGACTAATGGGGCTGGAGTGGCATTCTTTAATGTATTTCCATCTTCCTCTTTTTCTGCGTCATAAGATGAGGGCATCATTACTGCCAAACCGGCTGATGTTTCTGGTGTTTCAGTTACCGGTACTTGTTTTTTTTCAGGCCATTTAAAGACCGGATTGAATCGCCAGATTATATATGACATCAAAGCAATGATCAAAATGATTGCAGTACCTGCTGTTCCGACAAAGGAATGCAGCCAGGCCTCTGCATAATTACCGATAGCACCACCCCAGGGGAAAGGATAAGAAGAAAGAAAAAAAGAGAAAAAAACAGGAAAAATCAATAATCCAGAGAGAACGTATTTAATATTTTTGGAAAGCGAGAATACAGGTCTGCCAAAAAGTAAATTGATGCCCACAACAAAAAAGAAAGTGCAGAACAAATAAGAAGCAACGCCAAAAGAAGCATAAAAGAAAAGATGAGCTGACCATGCGCCAAGTCGCCCCAGCAGATTGGCTACCTCCAGATTCATATCGAACAAAAAACGAGTAGCTCCTTTCAATACTTTATCCTGATCATCTTTCCATGTAAACAGATAAGAGGTGAAGGAAAGAAACAGGTAAATGGCGAAGAATAAGAGAATAAAACCGATTATTTTATGCGTACGTTCATCCCGCATCCAATGTTTGGCGACATTTTTTTCGGTTGGTTCCGGCTGGAAATCCTCCTGCTCTTCGGAGGTCTGCTTTTTCTTTTTAGGCATGTAAACAAAGATAATAAAATTTATTTCGCTGATAGGTTCAGGAACGATGTTTGATCATTGCAATGGCCAGCATAACCCAGCCGATGATAAAGGATAAACCGCCCAGAGGAGTGATCATTCCCAACCACTTGAATGAAGAGTACCCTTTTGCCGTCAGGATGCATAAACCATATAAAGATCCGCAAAACAAAATCAATCCTATCTTAAAAAAGAGGACCGACCATTGCAGTCTTTTGACATTTGCCAATGAAGAAAGCATGCCAGATATTATCAATGCAAAAGCGTGATAAAAATGATAGGTAACTGCAGTTTGATAGGTCTGTTGATATTTTACATCTAGTAAACCCTGCAGTGCGTGGGCGCCGAAGGCGCCCGCAACAATAGCCAGAGCGAGCAGCAAAATACCCGTCACAATACTCTTACGACCCATGTCTTCTGAGAATTCTTTCAAAGTTGTCATTCGTTAGAAAAATGGTTTCCAAATGATAAATAGACTGTGAGTAATAATAACTTCTCTCTTCAAGTTTGTTGGAAATGAACGATATCAATCCCTCTTGAGACAGATCTTTAAGCAAGGGTCTTTTACCCTTTTCTCCTTTTATTCTTTCCGCAAGCAATTCAGGAGAACTTTTGAGATAAATAGTTACTCCCTTATGATTCATTTTCTTCATGTTATGAAAGAAGCAAGGTGTTCCTCCCCCACAACTCATGATATAATTATCTTGCTTTAAAAACGTATATAATATTTTTCTTTCCAGCTTTCTAAATCCATTCTCTCCTTCCTTTTCAAAAATTTCAGCAATTGTTTTGCCTGCTGCCTTTTCAATTTCATGATCTAACTCAATCAATGGCAAACCAAAATGCTCACTCCATCGTTTACCCCAGTAAGACTTCCCGGACCCCATAAAACCTATTAAAAAATATCGCATTGTTTCCAAAGATTTCAAAGCGAAAATACTGAATGAGCGGACGTAAAAAAAATCCCGGCACTAAGGCCGGGATTATATGAATAAGCATGGTGTTAATTATTCGCCTGCCTGATCTTTTGCCTCACCATCCATTTTTTTCTTAAGATTGGCTAACACATCCAGATCACCTAAAGTTGTTTTTTCAACTTTATTTTGCAGATCTTTTACCGCTTTCTTGGTTCTAGCTGCATCCGCTTTCTTCTCTTTCATCACGGCTTCTTTTTCTTCCACTGCAACTTGCTCCCAAATACGAGCATGACTAAGCACTACTCTTTTTTCATTACGATCAAATTCAATGACCATAAATTGAGCAGTTTCTTCAGCCTGTACCTGCTTGCCATCTTCTTTATTCAGATGACGGTTAGGAGCAAACCCTTCAATTCCATAAGGCAATTGTACCAATGCACCTTTATCATCTTTGCGTACTACTACACCATCATGAATTGTGCCGATACCGAAGGTTTCCTCCAGTTGATTCCAGGGATCTTCTTCCAACTGTTTATGGCCAAGCTGAAGTTTTCTGTTGTCCTTGTCAATACTCAAAATAATGATATCAATATGCTGTCCCACTTTTGTGTATTCACTCGGATGATTGAATCGCTTGGTCCAGCTCAGATCACTGATATGAATCATACCTCCAATTCCTGGCTCCAGCTCTACAAACACACCATAAGGCGTGATATTTTTTACCAGTCCTTTATGTTTGCTTTCTACAGGATATTTATCTTCAATGGAACTCCAGGGATCTTGTGAAAGCTGTTTGATAGACAAACTCATCTTACGTGCATCTTTATCTAGCGTGACGATTTTTGCCTCATGCTCATCGCCCATTTTGAAGAACTCCTTCGCATTTACAGGTGTATTTGCCCAGCTGATTTCACTTACGTGAACAAGGCCTTCTATACCCGGAGTAATTTCCAGAAATGCACCATAATCTTCAATATTCACCACTTTCCCTTTGATTGTATTGCCTTCTGAAATAGTTTCAGGTAATTGATCCCAAGGATGAGGTGTCAATTGTTTTAAGCCAAGGCTGATGCGTTTTTTCTCATCATCAAAATCAAGTACCACCACATTGATCTTCTGATCCAGTTTCAGTACTTCACTAGGATGCGTAATGCGTCCCCAGCTGATATCAGTAATATAAAGCAGACCATCAACACCACCCAGATCCAGGAAGGCTCCGAAATCGGTAATGTTTTTAATAGTTCCTTCCAACACCTGACCTTTTTCGAGCTTGCTCATGATGGCCACGCGTTGTTGTTCAATATCGCTTTCAATAAGTGCTTTATGACTTACGACTGCATTTTTAATCGTTTCATTGATCTTAACCACTTTAAACTCCATGGTCTTACCTACAAACTGATCATAGTCGGTAACCGGCTTCACATCGATCTGAGACCCGGGCAGGAAGGTTTCCATTCCGAATACATCTACGATCAAACCACCTTTAGTTTTGCTGGTAACCAGACCTGTAACCACTTCACCTGTCTTGTGTACTTCCATGATACGCTCCCAAGCACGTGAAATACGAGCCAGTTTGCGACTCAGGTGAAGATGCCCTTGACGGTCTTCTTTTTCTACCACCAATACTTCTACGGTATCTCCGATTTTCAATCCGGGTGTATCACGGAATTCATTCAAAGAAACCAGTCCGTCACTCTTGAATCCGATGTTTACCACCACATCTGTTTTAGTAAGCGCCACCACCTGGCCATTTACCATTTCACCATCATTTACCTGCTTGAAGGTGCCATCGTACACGGCATCGTACTTGGCTTTTTCCTCCGCACTGTAAAGAGATACGTTTCTTTTGTCCACGCTCCAATCAAAATCATCATGAGCAGTAGCGGGTACTTCAACAGGCAAATTTGTTGACGCTGTAGTTACAGCCACCTCTGGGGCAGCCGCAAGCTCCTGTTGCTCAGCGTTTGAGTTAACAATGTTATTTTCTGACATAAAAATTTCCCGATGGTTTTTTTTCGGGGGTGCGAAGATACGAAAAACAGCAGAAAATCAGCTATTTTTTCATGTACATCACCTCTTTTACAATGCTGACAGTACGAGGAATGTCGGGCAGATAGGCCGCCACCAGATTGGGTGCATAGTGCATGGGGGCATCCACACTGGTGATACGGCGGACAGGAGCGTCCAGATAATCAAAACCTTCTTTTTGTATTCTGTAGGCAATCTCAGAAGAAACAGAACACATAGGCCACTGCTCTTCTACAATTACCAAACGGTTCGTCTTTTTTACACTTTCCAGGATCGTGAACCAGTCGAGCGGACGAATGGTTCTGAGGTCAATCACTTCAGCCTCAATCCCTTCTTTAGCCAACTCCTCAGCTGCACCTAATGCCACTTTCATCATTTTATTAAATGAAACTATAGTAACATCTCTGCCGGTACGCTTTACATCGGCCTTGCCGATCTCAATTAGATATTCCCCTTCCGGCACTTCCCCTTTGTCGCCATACATCACTTCACTTTCCATAAAAACAACCGGATCATTATCGCGAATAGCGGCCTTCAGCAAACCCTTGGCATCATAAGGATTCGAAGGAGAAATCACCTTTAATCCGGGAATATTGGCATAATAACTTTCAAAAGCAGTAGAGTGCTGGGCGCCTAACTGTCCGGCACTTCCATTGGCTCCACGAAATACGATCGGACATCCGACTTGTCCACCACTCATGGCCAACATTTTAGAAGCCGTATTTAAAATCTGATCCAATGCCAGTACCGCAAAGTTCCAGGTCATGAATTCTACGATCGGACGTAGTCCGTTTTGGGCGGATCCCACGGCCACGGCGGTAAAGCCCAACTCGGCGATGGGGGTATCAATCACCCGCTTTTCACCAAATTCATCCAGCATACCCTGGCTCACTTTATAAGCTCCATTATATTCGGCTACTTCCTCTCCCATCAGGTACACACGATCATCCCGACGCATTTCTTCCTGCATCGCTTCTCTAAGCGCTTCGCGCATGGCTATTGTTCTCATGAAACTTAAATTTTGCGGTAAACAGTCACTTTTAGATGGCTGCTCCCTGGTCTAATCGATCGAAAATTCGCGATGCAAAATTATTGGAACCAAACCAAACCCCCAAAAGCAGTTCAGCAAACTTCAATAAAGATGCCCTTCCCGCCGGTACAGTCAGAACCGACAGAAAGGGCATATCTTTCTGTTCAACCATTCATTAAGTGAGATGTGGTTAAAGAACCGGACACCGTACCTTATCTAGAGAAGAATTTCTGGTATTTAAAAATGTTTTGTAAGAAAGCGTTACTTCAGCACCGCCCCTTAATTGAGAAGCAGTAGAGAGTTTACTGATATTAATATCGTATGTGACACCAAAGCTAACCTTCAAATAGTCTAATTTAACAACCGGTATCACCGCATCATTTACCCGATGAAACACACCAAAACTGATGGAATAGTTAGGCTCTTCGATTTGTTGCATCAGATTATGTTTGTATAAAAGTCCTCCCTGCATAGCTGAGTTGCCCCCCTGATGAAAATAATCGGCATAGAAAAAAAGCTGATCATAATCGGTTATGTTGGCAGACAATCCTCCATTGACCGCAATCTTTTTATTCAACCGAATATCTACATTTTGATTAAAAGCAACTTTGGGCTGGTTGAAGTGTGAATAAGCGGCGCCAATATAGAATTTATACTTATAGCCCAGATCACCACTCAAAGCCATGCCAGCTGACATATCCCAGTAAGTAGCATTTGTATTATTGAATGTCTGACGAGTCGGATTCATCTGGCTGTATGATCCATTTACAAACTGATCGTCAAATTTCATTTTAGAAGCATCAAAACGTTGTTGTACGATGCCTCCCTGAAAACCGGCAGACAAGAACAAGTTTTTATATTGGCTCAATGATTTATGAAAAGTAAACGAAGGCAATACTTGAGTTTTGCCCAAACGCGAATCGCCTGCTACATCATTTGTAACAACGAGTCCGATACTGTAAAAATTATCGGTAAATTCATTGATCCCTGATTTAGTCTCAATACCTATACCTGTGGTACTGTTCTGACCCAACAGCTGATTCCACTGTGAGCGATAAATGGAGGTAACGCGAACATCTCCTTTAAATATACCAGCCAGGGCAGGATTCCGTAAGGCGGGCATTTCATAAAACTGAGAAAAATTAATGTCCTGAGCGTTTGCTGTATAAGCAAACAAGAGAATGATGAGTTTTAAAATTGACTGTTTCATAAGATTTGGATTTATTAGGATGAATGGATGAATACTTATTTTACATGTTGTGAATTTTATTTAACTAAGGTTATATTTCCTTTATAGGTAAAGGGTGTTCCGTTTGAACACTCCACTTCCAGCATATACACATATACGGCAGGACCTGACTCCTGTCCTTTGTACTTACCATCCCACGCATTCGCCTGATCATTCGGCTGGAAATTATAGCGCTCAAACACCATTTCTCCCCAGCGGTTAAAGATGCGGAAATAACGCACTTTACTGACACCTCTCGCACGCACCATCAATATATCATTGATGCCGTCTCCGTCAGGAGTAAAGGCATTGGGAACAAACACCTGGCTGTTTTCACAAAACACTTTAAAGCTGATTGTATCTTTTGCAATACAACCATAAGTCGTTACTGCCGTAGCAGTATAAGTAATATTATTACCGGGCGCTGCAACAGGCTCTGCACAATCGACACAACTCAAGTCGGTTGCAGGTGTCCAGCTCCATGATTTGATAGGCCCATTCGTTACCGCCGGTTTTATTTTGAAAGGAGCACCGGTGTTCAAGTTTTGATCGGAGCCTAATTCAATAGAAGGGATCTTACCTACACCAATTCTTACAAACGCCGTATCAGTGAAACACTGATTATCTGATCCAATCACACGATATGTAGTACTAATAGAAGGTGATGCAACAGGTGTTGCACTCAAAGGATTGCTCAATCCAACCGCCGGAGACCAGGTATAACTATTAGCGCCTGAAACCGTCAGCTGCATCGATTTGCCCAGACAAAGGCTATCACTTTTACTGGCAGATATTTTAAAAGGTTGTTTAACACTTACACTTACTGTATCGAAATGATAGCATCCGTTTGCTGCAGTTCCTTTCGCTACATATTGGGTAGATGTATAAGGTCGAGCAATGGGATTAGGACAATTGGTACAACTTAATCCTTCTACAGGATACCAAGCATAAGTGATTGCCCCTGTGGCTTGCAAACCAATACTTTTTTCACGACAGATGGTAGCATCATTGGATGTTTGCACTTTTGGTGACTGCAGCACCTGAAGGTCCAGGGTTGCTGTATCAAAACATTGTTGGTTACTACCTGCAATCAAAGTAATCTTATATACTCCTGTATTTACAAATTTATAATTCAGTTTATCAGTGCCGGCAGTATAACCATTTGAGATTTGCCACTTATAAAAAGTAATATCATTAGATGAAGGGAAAGATGCTTTGAACTCAGACGCCAGATCTGTACAAGCAGTGTTTTTGCCACTGATCTGCACATCAGGTTTCTGATTAATATCAATTGTTAAAGTTTGTGCTGTTGTATCATTACATCCTACTTTACCGTTCACCATCATTCTAACCGGATAATTTCCATGGATCATATAGCGATGTGTAACACTTGCACCCGTTCCTGTTGTGCCATCCCCAAAAATCCATTGAATTTGATTAGCTCCATAAAGAGAACGGGAAGTATCAACAAATTGTACATCCGTATATCCGCACGATTTTTGAACAATTGTTTTGAAGCCCGCTTCAATATTTTCTATTCTTACCGTATCTTTTAATTTGATCTCATACACACAACCACTCACATTACGTAAATAAACTGATGGAATAAAAATGCCTGGCTTAGTAAAGCGGTGGTAAACCATGCCGGTATTACCGGTTACTTGTTTGGAACCATCTCCGAAATTCCACTCAATAGAATCGGTATTAAAGGCAGCCGCAGTAAACTGAACCGGAACATCCGCACAGTAATAGCCGGATTTCACTTTAGCAGTACCTTCAGGAGCGACTACTGTGATACTCTTTGCAGCAGTATACGTGCATCCGCTTGTACTCTTAACCACTAAACGAGCCTGATAAGCTCCGTTATTAAAATACGTATGTGAGGGATTAAATTCAGTAGATATATTTCCATCGCCGAAATCCCAACTTACTGAACTTACAGAAGCCACAGGCTGTTGAAAATTAACAACAAAAGGCGTACATGTACCTCTGTCACTGCTTAATGCAAACGTGGTCATCAAACTATCTTTTATAATAACTCTTTGTGTCGCCGTATCATGACAAACCACACCGGGAGCATGCTGAATGGAAGCAACCAGTTTCACATCAAAAGCACCTCCGGAAGTGTAAGCATAAGCGGGATTTGGAAGAGCAGAACGAACACCGTTTCCGAATATCCAAGTAGATGTGTTCGCTCCCTGTGATGCGTTGGCAAACTGAATATTTTCACCGCGGCAAACCGTATTTTTATCAGAACTGAAGCCAGCCACAGGAGCTGTATATGTTTGCACTGCCGTTACATAGGCAGATGTATCAGAGCATCCATTACTAGAAAATACTTTTACATCAAACTTGCCAAGGGCAACATAAGTATGATATACCGTGTCTTTACCATTGGAACGGATGATCACATTACCATCCCCAAAATCCCATTTGTAAGAATTGGAGCCGGATGAATGATTCACAAACTTAACCGTTAAAGGAGCGCATCCTTTCGTCAGATTGCCATCCGCCTTTACATCCATTTTGATTGAGTTGGGACGTATCTGAACGGGAATGATAACCGTATCGGCACCGCAGAAGTTTCTCGCAATGAGTCGGGCTGGAAATGTAGATACCGCCCCTGTATAATACCAATGACTGATGGTGTCTTTGACAGTATGAGTAACGGATGCAGTACCATCTCCGAAATTCCACTCATAGGTATTATTGAGACCGGCTGATGTATTCGTAAACAAAATCTCTACCGGTGAGCAACCCACTACTCTGTTTGCTGTAAATGAAGTGCCGGGTGCAGAACGAACTACAACCTTTTGAGTATATTCAGCTGTATCACATGCATTGTAAACCGATAATTTAATCGTGTACGTTGTATCACCATATGATGCAGCCGGCATAAATTTAATAGCGGAAGGCTGATATGCAGAAGATATCTGTCCGTTTCCAAAATCCCAGCGATAACTCAATAAACTGCTATTCGGAGAAAGATTATTCAAGCTGATCATAGCAGGTCCGCAAACAGTATCAACAGAAGTTGCAAAAGTAGATTGCGGAACCGGGCGAGTATAGAATAATTGTTCCTGCATATCATTTTTACAACCTTTCCCATTGATTACATTAAGCTTGACAATAACACTGTCATCCGCATCCTGAATGATATATCCGGGGAAATTTTTTGTACTGCCAATTGGCTGATTATTGACAAACCACTGGAACTGTGTGCCGTCAACTTCAGCAGAAGCATTGAATACGTTTGCTGAACTCAACTGAAATGGCGCACATCCTACATTGGAATTAACATTCATGATCGCTTTCGCATCCGGATTAACGGTCACCGTTACCTTGAATGTATTACTATTACAATTTCCTTCTTCTCCCGAAACAGCTATGACTGTGTACGTTAATGTTGCAGGAGTAAAGGTATTATTGGTTAATATC
>JBKCGY010000169.1:0-8690 GCA_046303015.1 Bacteroidota bacterium
TCCTACGCCTGAATAGTATTCTGATACAAATCCGCAAGTGCTATTGAATTGAGCCTGGTGGTATAGACCCAGGGTGTGTCCTGTTTCATGAGAAGTGGCTTCAGCTACTCTCTTATCGTTATTACTTAAAAGTGTACTGAAAACGAATCCAGGAATTTCAAGACCCCAACGGAATGATTCAACGTAAGCCACTCCTCCTGCACTTCCATACCATGAGCTGGTAGGCGTAACGATAATACGTTGTCTTTTTGTAGCAGGAGCAGCAAAGTATACCGCTGAGTCTGTTGTAATATTAATATTAAAAGGTCTGAAGTCTTCTGAAACCTGATTGAATACGCGAATCATTTGCGCATTGGTCAAAGCAGCAGGAGTACAATAGATGGGGTTACCACCATTCCAATAAGGAGACACAACGGTTTGTCCGTCGAAATCTATAAAGATAGTGGCTGATGCGCTGGGGTAACTGTTTAAACCATAGGGTACCTGCGCGTTGGCTTGACTGATTATGAACAGGGTCATAATAGTCAATGAGATGACTTGTAGCTTACGTTTCATGGGATTGGATTTATTAGTTTGACTTAGGGTTTGGATTTATCTGGGATACGGATCTTACATATTAATTTATTATTAATCAGGGATCATGTGTGCAACTTCTTTTTTATTCCACACATATTCGCCGGTTTTAGCATCTTTTTCCATCATCAGCAGATCACTGTGATTCTTACTTATCATTACACCTCTGTATGTGGTGCCTTCTCCTTTAATATCTAACTTAGAAACAGAAAGAACCAGGCCCGGAGTTTCGGTTGACTGCATAATTATGGTTTGCAGACCCGGAGCATCATGGGTAATGGCGGTTACTTTTCCTTTGAAGGTTGTTTTAGGAGATAATGCAATTTCCACTTGTTGATTCAAGCGATAGTTCATCATTTCAGGGATGAAATTATTTCGAACGGCAAAGCGTGCAGATTCTTTAATAAATAATTTGGATTTTTCTGTTTGCTTTTCCCGATTCGATCTGAAAGAAACTTCTTGTGCAAAACTGAGTGTCGCTGCGAGACTCATCAGAAGCACGAGGGATAAAGTTTTCATAACATTTGGTTTTACGTTGGATACGAGAATTTGTTTGACATTTCAAAAGTAGAACGAAGAATTATATCAGGCAATACTTAAGACCTGGAAAGAAATTTTTTTAAGGGTTAGTCCTTATCCTATCCAGGAAAATTTTGTAGTGATGGCCTGATATTTAATTACATAAATCCCCCTTTTTTTAGCTTTTCTCCTATGAAAACGGACTTATTATGTAAAATCAAGGTCATATTCTGTAAAAGGGAACATTCTATGTCAGACATTTGCAATATTAAAGAGGCCGAATACAATGCGTGTAGTGTTATTGTTACATCCCGACTATTCTTTTCCGCATACACTGGAATCGTTTCCACTGGAGGCACATTTCAGTCGTTGGCTAGATCTGAATAATGAAAACAACCTTATCGTCATTGGGAATTGCCGGTTCCGGCGATCCGAAAAATATACAGAAAGAATTATTTATTATCCGCTTCCATACAATCGTACAGGCTCATTTCTTTCTTCCTTTCTATACAGAATGAAAGTTTTGATGTTGTTACAAAAAAATGCGCCTGATCGCGTGCTTTTCGATGGTATGCATGCTGGCTCCTTTTTCTTGCAAAAGGGATGGTTTTCTATGCTTTCTCATCGGTTTACCAGGAAACGTTTTTTAATTCTGCAACAGGGAGACGGGATTTTATCTCATCCTGCATATCGTGAGCATGTAATAGATATACCTGAATTGCCTTCTCCTGTTTTTGATAACCCGGATGAAAAAAGGCACGATCAGATCAAAGAAGAGCTGACTAACGGTGCTGAATATTTTTTGTGTTCCGCCTCTTTTTCTGAACCAGACCAACTGAAAATGCTGCTGAAAGCGTATTCAATCTTTAAGCAACGATTGAAAACAAATTTTAAACTGGTATTAAGTGGGATTTACCGACAAGATAAAAGAGTTACATCGCTCTTAAGTCATTACAAGTATCGTAATGATGTAATCATTCCTAGTGAGGAATATATCTTTTCATTTTCTACTTTGTTATCTGCTGCTTATGCTCATATCTATCCATCTTTTGATCTTTTCTATCCATGTAGTCGGGCCGATTGTGCGGTCAGTAGAGTGCCGGCCATGTATCCTGTTCAGCAAAATGATGCTGTACTACCGGCGGGTTTAACATTTGCCCCCGATGATATTCAGGATTTAGCGCAAAAGATGATGCAGATCTACAAAGATGAAACCGGTCGTAAACAGATTATACAAAATACGCAGGAATACTTTCTTCATCAGCAACAGGTATTTGATTTTTCATCTTATTTGTAAAATGCACACTGCTAATTGTGTATTTTTGCGCTAATTACTGATTATGACACATACGAGCAATATTTCCATTGATGTGATATTAGATGAATCCAGGATTCCTGAAAATATTTCTTGGCGGGCTACGGATAGTACAGCAGATACTGTTCAAAATGCGAAAGCAATGATGCTGGCTTTTTGGGATGGGGCGGATAAATCAGCTTTACGAATTGATCTGTGGACCAAAACGATGATGGTAGATGAAATGGCTGATTTTTATTATCAGGTTTTCATGACCATGGCAGATACCTTTCAAAGGGCAACTAATCAACCGGAACTTACCAGCGAAATGAAGGATTATGCCGCCGGTTTTATAAAGAAATTCAAAACATTACAATTACAGCAAAATAAAGAACAATGAGTCTTGAAACAGAAATCATGGCTAAAATGAAAGATGCCATGAAAGCAAAAGATGAAGCTACTTTAAGGGGGCTTAGGGCCATTAAGGCGGCTTTACTATTGCTCAAAACTTCGGGCAACGAATCCATTACGCCTGAAGATGAATTGAAAATGCTGCAAAAATTAGTAAAACAAAGACAGGACTCCCTGGTTATTTTTAAGCAACAAAATCGTCCTGACCTCGCCCAAAAGGAAGAGGAAGAAATAGCCGTGATCGAACAGTTTCTGCCCCAACAAATGTCTGAAGATGAGATTAGATCTGAATTAAAAAACATCATTACGGAAGTAGGAGCATCTGATATAAAAGACCTGGGTAAAGTGATGGGTGTTGCAACTAAAAAATTGGCAGGAAGAGCCGACGGTAAGGTGATCAGTGCGTTGACGAAAGAACTTTTGTCAGTATAAATACCATGGCAATTGATGTGATATGCATATTGTTTTATGCATTAGGGATATATAAGGGCCTAAGCAAAGGCTTACTGGCTGCCTTATTAACACTGATTGGTTATTTTATTGCGCTTATTCTTGCTATCCGGTTCGGCAGTACGATTACCCAACTTGTTATGGATACTTTCGGAATATCAGGCGCATGGATTCCGTATGTAAGTTATTTGCTGCTTTTTCTTGGCGTCATACTTATCGTCAGACTATTCATCTCTTTGTTTAACAAAGGGCTTGCATTGGTGATGCTGGGGTGGCTTAATAAATTAGGTGGCGTGTTTTTTTACCTGCTTTTATATACGCTCATTCTGATCATTATTTTTTATCTGTTGTCGCCTATTCCTTTTCTAAAAGATCGCTACCTTGATCATTCGATAGCCTATGAAATGCTGCATGATAAAATGACCTTGCTGATCCGTTTGTGGGGCCGTTTTTGGCCTTCATTGACAACTTCATTGACAGAGATGGAGCAATTATTACATTAATTCTGCGTCATCTCGCTGAAATCATTTACTTTAGCAATCGACAGTTAAAGTATTATATCACACATGAATTATGAAATTAAGCAGACGGGTAAGTTTCGGTATATTGAGGAGGGGCAGGGAGAACCGTTGATCCTGCTGCATGGATTATTTGGTGCACTCAGTAACTTTAAAGATCTGATTGATCATTTTCGTAATACACATAAAGTGGTCGTACCCATGTTGCCACTTTTTGATCTCGATCTTTTGCATACTTCTGTGAGTGGCCTCGAGAAGCATGTTCATAAATTCATTGAAACCAAAGACTATCAGAATATTCATCTACTGGGGAATTCACTGGGGGGGCATGTTGCTTTAGTGCATGTGTTAAAGCATCCACAAAGGATAAAGTCTTTGATCCTTACCGGCAGTTCAGGTTTATTTGAGAACGGCATGGGGGATACCTATCCCAAGCGAGGTGATTATGAGTATATCAAAAGAAAAACGGAATTAACTTTTTATGATCCTGCAGTAGCGACCAAAGAACTGGTGGATGAAGTGTATGATATTGTTAATCAGCGCACTAAAGTAATCAAAATCATTGCGCTTGCCAAAAGTGCGATTCGTAATAATTTAGGTGAAGAATTAAAGGATATTCAATTGCCTACCTTATTGGTTTGGGGGAATAATGATACCATTACACCTCCATTTGTTGGTAAGGAATTTGAACGACTGATCCCCAATGCAAGTTTGCATTTTATCGACCGTTGCGGACATGCACCCATGATGGAACAACCCGCACAGTTCAACTCTATTTTGAATGATTTTTTGAAAAAAAATTCCCACACTGTTTTTTCTGAACAAACGACTAATACATGAATTGCGGTAATCTGATCGATCTTTCATTTCCCGCCTTACAATGGATGGATACAGTAGGTAAGGCGAAGGATCTGATACGTGCAGATGGGTGTTTGGTTGTGCTTCAGGATCAGCAATTCAAAGGACTATTTTATGCGGAGGATCTGGAAGATGCCTTGGAAACGCAGACATTAGCGTCTTGCCTGAATTATTATACGCCCACGGTTGTATTGGAATCTGATTTTTTTCTTACTGCCCTACGAAAAATGAGAGAACAACATGTTCCTTTTTTACCAGTAGTAAGCCTTTCTGGTGAATATATAGGCGTACTTACCCAGGAAGCGCTCATTGATACATTATCTCAATATCTGAGCGCTGGAGACCCCGGTGGTGTTATTATTCTTCAAATGGTCCCGCATCAATTTTCTATATCTGAAATAGGCAGAATCGTAGAATCGAACAATGCTAAGATTTTACATCTTACAACATGGACCGATACTGCAACCGGAATGCTGATGGTGTCCATGAAAGTAAATAAAATTGATATTCAGGATATACTGGCTTCTTTTGAAAGATATCAGTTTACTGTATATCAATATTTTGGAGAGAATTTATCAGAAGAAACTTTGAAAAGTAATTTTGACAATCTGATGAATTATCTCAGAATGTAATGGACCGTAATGGCATCCCATGCAAAATTTTCGTCTATCTTTTTTAATGATTATCCTGAGTGTGTATGCATTCACTATATACGCACAACCTTCTGTTATGTATGATTCGTCCCTACGGAAATTGCAATCGGTAATAGCTGTGTTTCCGGATAATCAAAGTTGGGACATTGTATCGATCCGTGTTGAAGGTAATAAGATTACGAAAAATTATATAGTACGCAGAGAGTTGCCTTTCAGAGAGGGAACCCGTATTTCAAGAGGGACCTTGATTCCTGTTTTTGATCAGGCCAGATATAATCTGATGAACACAAATTTATTTTTGGAAGCGATTCTGGGTATAGATAGTATAAATGAACGTGGTCTGTATTTACGCATTTCCTTGAAAGAAAGATGGTATATTTTCCCGCTACCTTATTTTAAACTCATTGACAGAAATGCGAATCAGTGGTTTTATGAGCAGAATGCCGACCTGAATCGGGTCAACTACGGTATAAAATTCGTTTGGGAAAATTTTTCGGGGCGAAGGGATCAGATTAGGTTTAATGTTATTAATGGATATAATCAGGAATTAAAATTTTATTATGAAAAACCTTATTCAGGAAAGAAGTTGGAGCATGGTTATTTTGTAGGAGCCGGCTATTCCAGACAGCGACAGTTGTTTTATGCTACGGAAAGGCATAAACAATTATTTTATCCTGCTAACGTAAATACGGATATTCCTTTTGTAAAATCCGGACACTATTATGAAATTGGCTACACGTATCGTAAGGGAGTGAATTACCGGCATAGTCTCCGATTAAAGTATCAGCAGGAAGAAATAGCGGATACAATCCGGATCATACTTGCCTCCAATACCAAAGGGTACCGGCCTTATTTTCCCGGCAATAAAGGATCTCTCAATTTCTGGCAGGCAGGATATAATTTTCAATATTTAAATCTCAATAATAATGCCTATCCATGGAAGGGCATGGCAATGACTGCCGGTATTCTCCATTATGGTTTCGGTTTGTCTGATTTACATTCATGGGGATTCAATGCCCGGGTGGCCAAATATGTTACATTGGGAGAAAAGAATTCAATGGGTCTTTATGGTTTTGGATTGATTACCCTTCCGTATGATCAGCCGATGTTTAATCTAACGTCTCTCGGTTTTGGAGATGTATTTATGCGGGGACTGGAATATTATGTTATTGATTGTGTGGCGGGCGGTATCCTGAAAACAACATTCAGGCGTGAGCTTTTGAATATGAACATCCCCACCTTTCTTACCAAAAGTGAAAAGTATAAAAAAATCCCTTTTAAAGTTATTGCTAAAGTATTTACGGACGTAGGAGCAGCACATAATCCTTATGCAAACCGCGGTGTATTCAATAATACACTTATCTATACGTATGGGGTGGGGGTGGATATATTAGGCTATTATGATTTTGTGGCACAATTTGATCTTTCTGCTAATCAATTGGGAGAAAAGGGTTTATTTTTACATCTTCGTCAAGAATTTTAATATTAGGATATATTTCGCTCACATAAATCATCTACATCCATGAAGGTTGCTATTTACAGCAGGGTATTTGAAGAGGCTCAGAAAGAGGATGTACTCAAATTGCTTTTTCAACTTAAAGAAAACAATATCGAATCTGTTTTATACAAATCTTTTTTTGATCAGATTCAGCACCTCTTACCCAAAGATCTGCAATTGTCCGTTTTTTCTTCTCCCGATGAATTAAATGATCAATTTGAATGCCTGATCAGTCTGGGTGGTGATGGAACTCTTCTGGATACCGTAACCTTCGTGAGAGATAAAAAGATTCCTTTATTGGGGATCAATTTCGGAAGGCTGGGATTTCTAGCCAGTATTGGCCGAGAAGAACTCGATTCAGCGGTGGCTTCATTGGTAAATCACACCTATGTTAAAGATGAGCGGACTCTATTGCATCTGGAAAGTAATTTGCCTTTGTTTGGAGAAACGCCCTATGCGCTGAATGAGCTGGCCATTCAAAAACTCGATACATCATCCATGATTAAGATCCATACATATTTGAATGGGGCGTTTTTAAATACTTATTGGGCAGATGGATTAATCGTGGCCACACCAACGGGCTCTACGGGATACTCTTTGAGTTGTAATGGCCCCGTCGTTTTTCCTGATTCAGGAAGTTTTGTGATTACTCCCGTTGCGCCACACAACCTGAACGTGCGTCCTATTATCGTGCCGGATAATAATGTGATTTCTTTTGAGATTGAAAGTCGAGCAGACAGTTTTTTATGTACATTGGATTCCAGGAAAGAAATTGTAAGCAAAAATGTTCAGCTTGCTGTAAAAAAAGAGCGATTTACCATTCAGCTGATCCGTCTTAATGAAAATAATTTTTTACAAACGCTTCGCAATAAATTATCATGGGGGCTTGACAGAAGAAATTAAATTTGCTCCACGAATCAGAAAATAAAGGGCTTTGCGTTTTATATATATGAAGTATTTACAAGATAGAATGGGATGTTTTTTGGGGGGGAGGAAAGTAAGATATCCATCATTCATATTTTTTATATTCTTTCTGTCCCTTTCTTTTTCTACAAAAGCCCAATATGAAAGCTTTACGCATGTAGGAGAATTTGGTATACAGGCCGGCGCAGCGCATTATTTCGGAGATCTAAATACCTCAACCGGCTTAAAAAGACCTCATCCCGCCATCGGTATTTTTTATCGGAAACAATTCAATAATTACACTGCAATCAGGGCAGCCCTCTACTATACTCAACTTTCCTATAGTGACAAGTTGCAGGCGAACAATGATTTTCAGCGCAGGCGTAATTTGGATTTCAAAACTTCAATCTGGGAGTTCAGTTTAATGGGTGACTTTAATTTTTTTAGATTTAATCCCGACAATCCTGCTGAAAGATTCACCCCTTTTTTAACCTTCGGATTGGGCCTTTTTCACTATAATCCATTTACGATCTATGAGGGCGAAAAATATTTTTTAAGAGAACTTGGTACGGAGGGACAGAATTCGGCGAAGTTTCCAGATAAAAAAGAGTATGGCACGATGGCATTATGCCTGCCTGTGGGTATAGGGTTCAAGTGGGCCTTGAATAAGAAAGTGAATCTTCATATGGAAATTACCCATCGGTTCACCAACACCGATTTTATTGATGATGTGTCTGGTACGTATGCAGGTCAAGATGCTTTTCAGCCTGGTTCGATATCGGCTATTTTACAGGACCGAAGTTTTGAGACCGGTAATCCTGTTGGTAATGAAGGTGCACAAAGAGGATTTAAAGCGAATAAAGACCAATATATTATTGTAAATATTGGGATCACGCTTAATTTCAGTACGTATAAATGCCCGGGCTCATTCTAATTTTTGCTAAAATTTAATTGAAAATCAGTTACTTATAAGGATCCATGAAAAATTCTTCCTTTTTTTCTTGGAAGGATGC
>JBKCGY010000170.1:0-2728 GCA_046303015.1 Bacteroidota bacterium
TCTCTACAACTGTTGACCAAACCAAATCCCAAGGCACACCTCGCTTCGTAAACCTACCTTCACCTCGGTTATGTTCCTTTATCCGGTTATCTAGATCTTGAGTACTACCTACATAATACTTTGATAAACTTGAACTCCAAAGTATATATACGCTATAATCCATAATCTAATGCGACCCTGGCGCTAAAGGCGCCATGCGCTACCGGCTTGCGCTACTTCCCGAATCTTTTTTAAATCAACAATGTTTACCTGGATTTTTCAATTATATAATTAATAAAACCCATATAACATTTGCGGTGAGGGAGGGATTCGAACCCTCGGTAGAGCTTTAAGGCCCTACGACGGTTTAGCAAACCGTTGATTTCAGCCACTCATCCACCTCACCTGAAATCACCCTTTCGGGGCCGCAAAAATATGACTTAACTATACAATTGCAAAGTCAAATTTATTTTAATACCGGACTTACATAGCAGCAAGCTGCACTTTCTGTTGTAATTCAACCACACTCTCCTTGAAAGAAGAATCCGTATCCATCAAATCTTTCACGGTCTGACAGGAATGAATTACCGTTGTATGATCCCTTCCGCCAAAATGCTCCCCTATCGTCTTCAGAGAATTCTTCGTGAATGTCTTAGCCAAAAACATTGTGATCTGTCGAGCCTGCACAATTTCACGCTTACGTGTTTTTTGTAGCAACTTATCATACGACACGTCAAAATAATCACACACCATTTTTTGAATTGCATCAATGGTGATTTCTTTATTCGAAGTCTTGACAAAACTCTTCAGCACTTTTCTTGCCAGCTCCAGATCAATCTCCTTTTTATTTAAAGAAGATTGCGCCAGCAATGAAATCAAAGCCCCTTCCAGTTCGCGCATGTTTGCCGTAATGTTATAGGCAAGATATTTCACTACATCCGCTGGCATCTCCAGACCTGATTGCTTCATCTTCATCTCGAGGATCTCAATACGTGTTTCGTAATCAGGCAGCTGCAAATCTGCACTTAATCCCCAACGGAAACGACTCAATAATCTTTCCTGCACCCCTTCCAGATCCTTTGGAGCTTTATCAGATGTCAGGACCAATTGTTTACCACTCTGATGCAAATGATTGAAGATGGCAAAAAAGGCGTCCTGAGATTTCTCAGCACGAATAAAAAATTGAACGTCATCCAGAATTAACACATCAATAAGCTGATAAAAATGAATGAAATCGTTGATGGCATTATTGCGACTATGATCTACAAACTGATTAATGAATTTTTCACAGCTCACATATAACACGACCTTATTAGGATGCAATCTTTTCACTTCATTACCGATTGCCTGCACCAAATGAGTTTTACCCAAACCTGTTCCTCCATATATGACCAATGGGTTGAAAGCTGTAGCTCCTGGTTTTTCCGCAATGGTTTTACCGGCTCTGCGAGCTACACGGTTACAATCACCCTCTACAAATAAGTCAAAAGTATAATTAGGATTCAGCTGCGGATCAATCTGTACCTTTTTCAGGCCGGGAATAACAAATGGATTTTTTACGGGATTGTTGATCACCAAAGGAAAATCCATTTCATTATTGGTAAAGGTTTTATAGCCCTGACCGGGGATGTTCATGGTAATAGGCTCTTTATCTTTATTGCCACTATCCATCATAATCCGATATTCCAGATTCGCATCTTTACCCAACTCGCGTTTTAATGTTTTCGCCAGCAGGGTTACATAATGCTCTTCCAAATATTCAAAAAAGAATTGACTGGGTACCTGGATTGTGAGAATCTTGTTTTTCAAGCCAACAGGTTGAATGGGTTCAAACCAGGTCTTGAATTGCTGCCACTCTACAATATCCTTAATAATATCCAAACAATTTTTCCATACGAGTTCAGCCGTTTTCGCCATAATAAACCAAAGCAGTTACTATATTAAAAAAAATGTTGTTTACTAAATCCCGTTGCATTCAGTAGCAAGTATCTGAAAATGTTTAGGGGGAAGGCGAATATCTGACTTTTTGTGGAAAAAAAAATTTTTTATTCTGTCATTTTTTTTATTGACAAAACTTCTGCGCTTTTAGGCGATTTATTTGGAAATACGGAAGAAAATTCATAATCGAGCCGCCCCATCTTAATCCCCCCCCATCCTACCTGATTAATCAGCACTTCTTTGCCATTTTGATTAGACATTTTTACCGGCTCATTCAAAAAGGTATGGGTATGTCCACCAATGATAAGGTCTATATCAGACGATGCTTTAGCCAGTCGTATATCCGATATTTTTTGGGTGTCATTTTTATAATCAAATCCCAGATGAGATAAGCAAATCACCATATCACACCCTTTTTTCTTAAGAAGGGAAGCATAATACCCGGATCGTTCTACCGGATCGAGATATTTTACACCTGTAGATAACTCTTCCGACACCAACCCTTTCAGCTCTATCCCCACACCGGTAATGCCGATTTTCAACCGGCCTTTTTTAATGATTGTGTAAGGATGATATTGATACTCCATAGGCGTTCCGGTAAAATCATAATTACAAATAACAACCGGAAAACTTACATGCGCTAACTGGTTAGCAAAATTTTCAATTCCGCCATCAAAATCATGGTTGCCCATGGTACAGGCATCATACCCCATCATCTGCATCGCCTTCATTTCAGGCTCACCTTTGTAATAATTAAAATAGGGCGTCCCCTGAAAAATATCACCGGCATCCAGCAATAATACGTGGCCGA
>JBKCGY010000171.1:0-2036 GCA_046303015.1 Bacteroidota bacterium
TATTTAACCGTTAAAAAATCATTGTTCAAAAATGGCGTTGGATCCTGATCGCTTTCACCGGTTATGATAATATTATCCTGACCGTCAATAGTCATTCCGTTAGGCTCATCATAAAGATTAGTAGTTGGACTATTATAAAGCCGGGTCCATAATGTATCTCCTGAAGGATTCAGCATGATTGTCCAAAAATCATTTCCTACTGACTTATTATTACCATAGCCGGTTACAAGAACATTGCCATTGGGATGCAGTAAAATCTTTTTGGCTTCATCAGGCCCATTCCCTGGAGCGGAAAAAACTTTACGCCACTGAACTTGGGCCTGTGCGTTATATTTTATGATCAGGAAATCACGATCTGTATTGGGATTAACCGTATATCCGGCTGCATAAACATTATTATTGATGTCGGTAACAACTGCGTTAAACCGGTCTCCAAAATCACCTTGCCCATTCAACAAAGTCTCCCAATTGGAAGAAATCTGAGACAGCAATACAGAAAAGGGAAGCAAGACCAATACGGTCAGAATAAAAGCAAAACGAAGCATGTGATTTTTTTGGATGAAAATAAAGAAAGTTGGTACAGAATGTAATCTAAGGAAAGAGATTCTTTCTTTTTATTACCAAAATAAAATTAGTGATTTTAGTTATGATTTCAAAAAATGGGATAAGGTTCGGGGGTGATTTATTTGATTATCTGATGAATCTGTAGCAAAACAGATGCCGATCATTCACTCAATCCTTTACGCATCGAACTGAATACCCTGCCAGTTTAGTAAATTCACCCTTGCCTAAACTGCCAGCGTTGTTATCGATGCCACGATACCAGGCACCGCCAACATTATTATCCGTGGAACTCCACCAGTTACCTTGTGAACCTTTATAATTGAAGACACCGGCATTCGATCGGTACCCTCCCGGAAGGGCAGAAAAGCAACTACTATTAGTCGCATCTGTATTGGGCGTTTGCCAATATTGCGTGCCTGTACTTTTCATTTTGCCGCCGGCAACTGATTCACCACCCAAAAAAACAGCTAAGCTTGTCCACTCCGCATCACTAGGCACATGCCATCCCGCAGGACAAATACTTGAATTTTTTACAGCGTGCCAATTATATAATTTACCGTAGGGAATATTAAAAGAAGCATCATTTAGATAATAGCTCCAAGCCCCCGTAGTATTATTGGTCCATTGATTATAATCTGAAATATTCGGAACATTGCCGCTGTAACGTAAATTCTCTACAAACCAGGTTTGATTACCTATTTGTACAATTTTATAGACCTCTCCATCACGCGGATCCGTAATGGTAGACAAATTGCTGCAAGGATCTTTACTTATCAATCGGGTTTCAGATGTTTCGCAATTATTAGCATCTTTAATCTTGATCAGATAACTGTTTCCGCTTACATAAGGCCCCACAAAAATCTGACTTGACTGATAAGGCGAGTTGGCCACCGAGTACATATAAGGCGCCACTCCTCCTTGAACATTCAAAATTGCAATGGAACCCTCTGCACTCATACTTGTTCCAAAAGTAATGGCAGAACAATTTACCTTCACCTTAGCCGTCAGTGTCTTCTCCTCAGTAAACCCCTGTTTTGTTACCCGTAGGGTGTAATTAAATGTTTCATCTTTACCGGATACAGACTTAAATGTTACAGCCTGATCAGAATGACTCACATATTGAACATTTGCATTCGACACCCCTGATATTGATATTTCAGACGTTGCGAGGCTAGTCGCCGCTTCCGTATTCTTATAACTCGGAAAATCTCCAAATACAGCAGTCAGCTTATTCCAGTAATATTCAAGTGTTGTCATGCTGCTGATAAAATATTGAGTCCCTGAACTAACCAAGCCATCTGCTGCACTAATGGTACGAAATGATGGCTTCAAATTTAATCCTGTGCTTACCTGACTCTGAAAATCACTAATCACAACTTCAAATAAAGCTTTGCTGAAAATCCAGCGTGATTCCATATACGGTATTAATGCATCTTTAAACTTAACCGATGCGGGTAATACTTCTGCAAATA
>JBKCGY010000172.1:0-6169 GCA_046303015.1 Bacteroidota bacterium
GGGTTTTGTGCAAACAGCATCAGGAAAAGTTGATATTTTGAGTCCTGATGAATTCAGATCGCTTATTAATGAAAAAGGAACAGCACAGGATAAGGCTCGCATGGGAACAAGCAGTACAAACTGGCAGGATGAGATTTATAAAACAGCTTTAGGTCAGGAATTCAATTTGAGTGCAACTGGTGCTGCGTTTGATGGCAAGTGGCCGTTCCGTATCTCCGGTGCCTATTTGAATCAGAATGGAATATTGAAATCAGGTAATTTCAAGAGAATGACAGGATCTATTAATCTGAGTCCTTCATTTTTCAATAACAAGCTGAAAGTTGACATTAATTTAAAGTTAGCCGGAACATCCAATCGCTTTGCTGATGAAGGGGCGATAGGAAATGCCGTTTCTTTTGATCCAACCAAGCCCGTTTATTCTTCTAGTGATCGTTATGGTGGTTATTATGAATGGCTGGATATCGATGGACTTCCCAAGCAGTTATCCAATCGCAACCCTGTTGCTTTGCTGGATGAGAATTTGCGTGATAATCAGAGCCGCGTATTTCGTACCATCGGCAATGTACAGTTAGACTATCAGATCCCTTGGATCAAAGGTTTGCGTGCCAATGTAAATGTGGGCTATGATTTCTCAAGAGGAAGAGGTGTTAATAAACTGAGTGACAGTGCGGCTGCCAATTACAGAGGAAAGGGTTCTTACAGTCCTTATTATGATGAAAGACGTAACTTCTTATATGATGCATATTTAAATTATGCTTCCGACATCAAGGCGATCAACAGTCGTGTAGATGTAATGGTCGGACACGGTAGACAGGAATTTAGTTTTTACAGTTTCAACTTCCCTGGCAGAAGATTTAATGGCGACACGATTCCGGGAAGTTTACAGGAATTTATCAATAACGGAAACCCTGGTTATCTTCTGATATCCTATTATGGTCGTTTAAATTATACACTGGCAAATAAATATGTGCTTACATTAAATGCACGTACGGATGGTAGTAGTAAATATTATCCTGGTGGTCGTTGGGGCTTCTTCCCTGGAGGTGCCATTGCCTGGAGAGTTAGTGAAGAGAATTTCTTACGCAGCTCAAAGGTTGTTTCTGACCTGAAATTGAGATTCGGTTATGGTGTAACCGGACAACAAGATGGTATTGCTTTCTATTCATATTTACCTAATTATGGTATCAGTAATAACCAGGCACAGTATCAGTTGGGAGACCAATTCGTAAACATGTTCCGCCCCTCAGCTTATTTTGAAGAGTTGAGATGGGAAACGACTACGAATATTAATGCTGCTGTAGACTTTGGTTTGTTTGATAACAGAATCAGTGGTACTGTTGAGGTATTCAAGCGTATAACTAAAGATCTGTTAAGTGTAGTTCCTGTTGCAGCCGGTGCCAACTTCAGCAATCAGTTGCTCAAGAATGTAGGTAACATCGAAAGTCAGGGTTTTGAAATCACATTGAATACAACCCCAATCAAGAAAAAAGATTTTGAATGGAATATCGGAGCCAACTTTACCTACGTGGTTCCTGAAATCACCAAACTTCTTGACAACCCAGATCCTAATTTTAAAGGGATACCTGTGGGCGGTATCAGTGGTGGAACGGGTAATACCATTCAACGTCATCTGGTGGGACAAAGACCCGGTACTTTCTATGTTTACAAGCAAGTATATGACGGAAGCGGCGCTCCCATTGAAGGATTATATGAAGATCTGAACCGTGATGGTATTATCAACGAAAACGATCTTTACCTCTATCAAAATCCTGCAGCCACTTATTTCCTGGGTATCAATTCAACTGTAAATTATAAGAAATTCAGTTTAGGTTTTGTAATGCGCGGAAGTATTGGAAACTACATGTATAACAACTTCGCTTCCAATACGGGTGTGTTGAGAAATTTCATCAATCCGCTCGAATTCTTATCTAACGGATCTTCAGATTATTTCAACACCCGTTTCGCAAACAATCAATATTTCTCTGATTACTATATTCAGAACGCATCCTTCCTTCGGGTAGACAATATCAGTTTTGGATATGATGTTGGAGAAATTGCAAAAGGAGCCAGACTGCGTGTTTCTGCGAATGTTCAGAACGCCTTTATATTTACCAAATACAAAGGATTGGATCCTGAGATTTTCGGAGGCATTGACAATAATATTTATCCACGCCCTCGTATTTATGTATTAGGGGTAAATCTTGATTTCTAATCTTATAATCATTGATCATATGAAAAAGATAATTGCATATTCTCTTGTTTTAATGTCAACCCTGATTCTGTTCACAGGTTGTCATAAAGACCTCGATAAACTTCCTCCCAATACGGAGACCGCTGCCGGATTATATACCAGTGAGTCCGGATATTTAAGTGTGCTTGCAAAAGTGTATGGAAGTATGGCACTTACCGGAAACGTAGGACCTGCCGGTTCCGGAGACGTTGCTGGTATAGATGAGGGAACATCCGATTTTCTTCGTCTTTTCTGGAAGGCTCAGGAGCTTTCTACTGATGAGGCTGTAGTAGCCTGGAATGATCCCGGTATTCAGGACTTTCATAATATGAACTGGTCATCTGCCAATCCGATGTTAAAAGGATTGTATTACCGTTCCATTTATGTTATCACGCTTTGTAATGAATTCATCAGAGAGAGCGCAGATGATAGATTATCATCCAGGGGCATAAGTGGTAAGGCCGCTGATAATATCAGAGCTATGAGAGCGGAAGCTCGTTTTGTAAGAGCATTTCAATATTGGGGAATGATGGATCTGTATGCAAATCCGACTTTTATTACCGAAAATGACAAGATCGGATCATTTCAGCCTTCACAGATCAGCAGAGTTGATCTTTTCAAATACATCAACAATGAGTTGACTGCACTAGAAGGACAGCTTTCCGAACCCGGAACTGTAGGATACGGTCGTGTTGATAAGGCTGCCGCATGGGCTTTAAAAGCACGTTTATGGCTGAATGCAGAAACCTATGTTCCTTCTTCTGCTTTTGCATCTTTTCCGGCTCCAGAAGGACCGTTAACCACTGCTAAAATTTATGATAATGCAGTTACCTATGCAGATAAGGTTATTAAGCTAAACAGATACGCTGTTAAGAATACAAATTATACATGGTTGTTTTTGGCTGATAATAATTCCAATGGAAGTCAGCGTGAATTTATCTGGACCCTGAATTACGATGGGGTCAGAACCAAAAACTTTGGTGGAACAACTTTTCTGGTTAATGCATCCGTTGGTGGGGATATGAATACTTCTGTTTCCGGATTAGGCGGATGGGGTGGTTTGCGTACTACCAAGAATTTGCCGCTCTTATTCCCTGATTTCACAGGTGCTATCGACAAGCGTGCTCAGTTTGTAGAAGGCTCGCAAAAACTGGATATCGATAATATCTCTGAATTTAAAGATGGGCTGGCTGTTATCAAGTACAGAAACAGAAAAAGTACCGGCGCATTTGGTTCCGATCCTGAAAAAACATTTTCAGATATTGATTTCCCTGTATTCCGTTTGGCAGAAATGTATCTGGTGTATGCTGAAGGGGTAGCACGAGGTTCTTCCAAAGGAACGGTTGCACAAGCGGTCATCTTCATCAATGAGTTACGTGAGCGTGCATACGGTAACAACCTGGGTAATATCAATGCAGTAGACATCAACCTTGACTTTATTCTGGATGAACGCGCCAGAGAATTGTATTGGGAAGGCCATCGTCGTACAGATCTTATCCGTTATAATAAATTCTGGCAGTCCACTTACTTGTGGCCCTGGAAAGGTGGCGTGAAAAATGGAACAGGGGTCTCTGAGTTCAGAAAGATCTATCCTATTCCTGATTCAGAAATTGCGTCTAATCCAAAAATTAAACAAAACTCAGGATATTAATTGTAATATAAGGTACCAGACATCATAACTTAAAAAAGTTTTACATGAAACAGTTATCAAATCTTCTTTTACTGGTTTTGCTTGCAGCCTTCTCTGCATGTAATAAGGTAGAAAACAAAGTTTATTATGAAGGAGGAACCCCTCCCACGATCAGTGCGAATAAATCAGTGGTTTCTCTCGAGGCTGGTTCTGAAGGTGAGGAGGCTATTGTTTTCTCATGGACAAATCCTGAATATCGTTTTACGACAGGTATCAGTTCACAGGATGTTACATACACGCTGGAAATCGATACGCTTGGTGGTAATTTCAACAGCGGCGCGAAGTACACCAATCAGATCTCCAGTAATCTTTCTATACGCTATACGGTAGGTCAACTCAATGCTATTTTAGGCAACACGATGTTGTTACAGCTTGAGCCCAGGAGAGAATATACATTAGAAGCCAGAGTTATTTCAAGTATTGGATCCGCTGTTAAACTGACCTCTACAAACAAAGTAACTTTTAAAGCGACTCCTTTCCCTCCTCCTCCTAAAGTTGCTACCCCTACCAATAATGAGATCTGGTTAGTTGGAGGTGCTTCATTAGGTGGCTGGAATAATCCTTTAGGGCAACCGTATATCGTTAATCAGAAATTCACAAAACTTACCAGTACCAAATATGAATTGGTAACTGACCTGAAGCCAAACGATGGCTATCTTGTTCTTCCGGTAATGGGAAGTTGGGCTACAAAATATTGCATAGAAGACGGAGTGGACAGAGGCTCAACTGCTGATGGAGGTGAATTTGTGTTCAAAGGTGGTGGCGGACAAGACTTTTTATCACCCGCATCAGGCGGAACATTCAAATTGACTTTTGATTTCCAATTAGGAAGGTTTACGGTAGTTAAACAATAACTTTAATATTATTTACAATGAAGCGTATATTTCAAATTCTTCTTACTGCTTTTTGGGGAGCCTCTTTATTTAGTTCCTGTGAAAAAGCAGACTCACTTGCTCAGTATTCGGATGCAACCGCACCGGTTTTATCGGCCTCAAAGACCACTGTTGCGCCTCCTCCCGCTGATTCAAGTAAAGCAGTGCTTACTTTAACCTGGACCGATCCGGGACATGCCCAGGATAAGGCTTTGTATAAATATTATTTAGAAATTGATTCTTCAGGAAGGAATTTCTCAAAATCAACTATTATCAATATTACTGAAGACAAAGACAAGCGTACTTATACTTTTACCGGCAAGGCTTTAAATACCATATTATTATCTTATGGTTTTGCTTTCAATGTTGCATATGATATTGATGTGCGTGTTGTTTCTTCATACGGAAATAACAATGAGCAGAAAAAGTCAAATACGGTCAAAATCAAAGCAACGCCTTATAAGATCCCTCCCAAAGTTCAGTTGCCCTCTACAAACAAACTATTTATCGTAGGTGGTGCTACAACGGGCGGCTGGAACAATCCGGTACCTGTTCCTTCTCAAGAGTTGGCAAGAATTGATGAGACAACATTTGGAGGTATTTTCAGATTGAATGGAGGTGACGAATATTTACTTCTTCCAGTAAACGGTAGTTGGGATGAGAAATACGCAATCAGCAACAACCTCACACCCGGTGTTGATATCGAAGGATCTTTCTTCTACAGCACGGGTCCCGGTAATAACTTTAAAGCGCCTTCGGCAACCGGTTTCTATAAGATTACTGTTGATTTTCAAGCCGGAAGATATAAGCTTGAACCTTTTAGCCAGCAACATGGCTTACCCTCAGACCTCTTTATGGTAGGAGGTGCTACGCCGGGAGGATGGAACAATCCTGTTCCTGTACCTTCTCAGCAACTTACCAGAAGAAATGCAGTTCAATGGGATGTTACGCTGAATTTTACAAGTGGACAAGCTTATCTGCTATTGCCTACCAATGGTGACTGGGGCAGAAAGTTTGGAGCCGATGATCCATTGGCCCCCAATGCAGGATTAGGAGGCAAAATAAAGCCCGAAGGTTCAGATATCCCCGCTCCCTCAAATTCGGGTAATTACAAATTCACTGTAGATTTTTACAAAGGCACTTATAATCTTTCGCCACTGTAATGATTCTAAAATAAAATTAAAAGCCGACTTTCAAGAGTCGGCTTTTTTTATAGTTGCACTCTTAGGCAGACGATAATGCGGAGTAAGAAATCGTAGTTCGCCATAATTTAACAACCCCATGATCCTCATGTTCTTTTAATCGCTTATTTACCGCATCAAAACATGTAAATTTGCAATCAAATCTCATGTATGAGTACACTTTTTGATCAGGTGG
>JBKCGY010000173.1:0-12512 GCA_046303015.1 Bacteroidota bacterium
CGCATACGCTCAGGATGACGCCTCCGAAATATGTGGGGCTGGCAAGGCAGAACGCGCGGAGCGATCGGGTCTGCCTAGATTTTTCTTTGGTTACTTTCTTTGTAGCAATGACAAAGAAAGTAACAATAAAACTTTATGGATGACAACCACAATCTTATGGTCGGAACACTATTAATAACCGAATATTTTTAACTTTAACCGGATAGCAATGACTCAAAACCTGAATGTTAATACTGAATCATTTTTTGGTTTTGACCTTTGACTTTTGACTTATATACATCTTATATGAAAATCAAACAATTTTTCCTCTTATTCATCATCACAGCAATCGGTATTCACGCATCTGCCCAAATCAACTCCTCCACCTTCGGTATGATGGAAGCCCGCTATCTCGGTCCGGGTACCATGAGTGGTCGAATTACCGATGTGGTGGGTGTCAATAATGACGGCGGTAAAACCATTTATGTGGGTACAGCCGGTGGAGGTATATGGAAGTCCAATAATGCAGGATTTTCATTCAAGCCCATCTTAGATAAATACGTACAAAGCATAGGCGCTTTGGCTATCGATCAAAAAAATCCAAAAACCTTGTACGCAGGAACGGGTGAAAGTAATATGCGTAATACGGTATCAATCGGTAATGGGATTTATAAGTCGACAGATGGTGGTGATAACTGGACTAAAATTGGTCTCGACTCTACCGAGCATATCTCTAAAGTATTGATTGACCCTTCTAATTCTTCAGTGATTTATGTATCTGCTCCGGGGCCTTTGTGGAGTGATAGCAAACACAGAGGATTATATAAATCAACCGATGCTGGGAAGACCTGGGATAAAATTTTATATATCAGTGAAAAAGCCGGCGTGGCGGATGTTGAGATAGATCCGCAAAACACAAATGTATTATATGCAACCACATGGGAATTCCGTCGTCTGCCCTACGCGTTTAACAGTGGTGGTACCGGAAGTGGTATTTATAAAAGTTTGGATGGCGGTAAAACCTGGAATGAGCTGAGTAACGGCTTACCCAAAAAACCATTTGGTCGTGTGGCGATTGCCTTAGCCCCATCCTCTCCTCAAAATCTTTGGGCTATTGTAGAAAGTGAAAATACCGGACTTTATATTTCTTCCGATGGCGGTGCCACCTGGAAAGAACAATCGGCGACTTCCAATATTCGCTCCCGTCCATTTTATTTCTCTACCCTCGAAGTGGATCCAAAAGATCCGAAAAGAGTGTACCGCCCGGCTTTCAGTTTTGCGTATTCCAGCGACGGGGGATTTTCGTTTGCGGAAGCCAGCAATGAGGGTGGCTGGATCCATAGTGATCATCACGCTTTGTGGATTAACCCTGACAATACGAATATCATGTACCTCGGAACCGATGGTGGGGTGTATTACTCGCTCGACAGAGGCGTAAACTGGAAATTCATAAACAATCTGCCTGTTGGTCAATTCTATCATGTAAGCACGGATGATCAGGAGCCTTATCGTATATATGGCGGCTTGCAGGATAATGGTAGTTGGGTGGCCCCGAGCAGCACACCGGGTGGTGTGATGAATGGAGATTGGAAAAGTGTGTATGGCGGAGATGGTTTCTGGGTGCAGCCCGATCCTGAAAATCCACAGATCGCTTATGCCGAATATCAGGGTGGGAATATGGCCAGAGTAAATTTGTCAGATGGCGTGAGTATTAATATCAAACCACAAGCCGCTTCCGGCGATGATCCTTTGCGATTCAATTGGAATACACCATTAATAACGGGAGCGTATAACCGAAAAAATTTATATACCGCCGCGCAATATGTTTACAGGAGTAAAGATAAAGGTGTCAATTGGGAAAAGATTTCTCCGGACTTAACAACGAATGATAAGAAAAAGCAGGAGCAGGAAAAAAGTGGTGGATTAAGTATGGATGTAACCAGTGCAGAAAATCACTGTACTATTTTTACAATAGCCGAATCTCCTTTGGATGAGAATACAATATGGGCAGGTACAGATGACGGAAATCTGCAGGTAACTTTGGATGGCGGTAAAACATGGAATAATCTGACTAACAACCTGGCCTCAACCGGTATTCCTGCCGGGGCATGGGTTAGCAGTATCGAGCCCTCTTCCTTCGATAAAAAAACGGTGTATGTGACATTTGAAAATCACATGTATGGAGATCATAATACGTATGCAGCGGTTACTAAAGATGGGGGTACGACATGGACACGCTTTACAAGTGATGAGTTTACCGGTTTTGCGCATAAGATCAAAGAAGATATTGAATCGAAAAACCTGTTGTTCTTAGGTACGGAAATGGGATTGTTCGCTAGTGTCGATGGTGGAGTAAAATGGTTTAGAATGAAACTGAATTTGCCCTGGTATACTTTAGTGCGCGATATTCAGATCCAGAAAAAAACAAGTGACCTGGTGCTAGCCACCCATGGCAGAGGCATTATTATCATTCAGGATATCTCACCAATGCGCAAGATCAATGAGTCGTTGGCTAAAGAATCTATCGTAATCTTAAATGATAAACCGATGATCCTTACCAATGGCAAATATGGCGGAAGTTTTCCGAATGCATCGGGCGACTGGAACGGCGGATCGGCCAATACTATTCCTTTTATAGAATATTATCTGAAAGAAAGAGCGAATGCCCTTCAGTTGGAAGTGACAGACATGAATGGTAAGCTATTGCAAAGGTTAACGGCCAGTAATCGTAAAGGCTATAACCGATCAGTGTGGAATCAAAGAATGCTGCCCCCAAAAACCGCTAAAGGAGGGAATCAGACTGAGTCTGCAGGATTTTTGGGTATGCAGGTATTACCGGGAAATTATATCGTGAAATTAACAGTAAACGGCAAGGAGTACACGAAAATAATTCAGATGGTGCATGATGCGTCCAGTCGTTCATTTACTGAATCAGATCGTCGTCTTCAGTATGAGAAAGGAATGGAATTGTTTGCAATGAATGAAGAACTGGCTTTGCTGGTAGATAGTGTAATGACAGAACAGGCGATGCTCAAAAAGAACATTGACTCAATTGCCAATAAAAAGATAAAAGCCTCTTTTCAGAAAAAATGGGATGCATTGGAGCAGTTTCGTTTAACGCTTGTGCCACCGGTTGTGAAAGGCATTGCAGACCTGAAACGCTTGCGTAATGAGATCGGTGATGTGTATGTTGCATTGGTAGGTCAGGAAGCCGCACCGGGCAATTTACAACTGAAACGAATTGAGTCACTCAAGCTTTCATTACAAAAAGCGCATACAGATTTTGGAGTAATTCTTAAATCAGGGAAAAAATAAGCTAAAGGGCTAGCTTATCTATCTTTTACATCATATTTGCCCTTTTTTAATTAGTTTGCAATATGCCTGCATGTTTTATGTAAGGCAAAGCAAGCTGCTTTCAATTTGATGTAATGAAGGATTTTATCACGAAGACAAGGAGTTTAATAAGTCTGAACCTGCTATCAGGAGGTAAAGTGCTTAAGCCAGACGAAGATATCCTTGTGCAAAAAGGAAATCAGCTTCACGAATTGATCCTTCTTCTTGTGTTGGGATATTCCTTGATCTTTTCCGTCATTAACTATGTTCTTTTTAATTTTGTACAGGGTGTTATCACCGCAACCCCTTTAATATTCGTTCCTCTTGAATATTATATTTACAAAAAAGGGTATCCTCTTCTCTCAAAGACTTTAAATATGTTTTTTGTATGTTCTTTGATAGGGGCGTTGAGTTTAGTAACCACACCTGAAACCGGAATTTTGTCTTTTTTTATCCCTTGTTTTCTGGGTTCTCTGATCACTTTTCAGGGGAAGGAACAACCCTATGCTTATTTACTTACTTTTTTTGGTTTTCTTTATCTGTTATTTTTCCTTCTGACAGATATCCGAATTTATGATGGCAAACCTTTGACCGATGAGCAGATTCAGACGGAGTGGCTGATGAATTTTGGCGGCGCGTCTGTTGCTACTATTTTTCAGGTAGTTTTTGTGCTGCTTGTCAGCAATAAGCTGCAGCAAAATCTGATCAATGCATCTGATGAGCTTCAAAAAAAGAATATGGCATTGTCTGAAGCATTGCATGCCAATGTAGAACAGACAGGACAAATACAGTCTCAGCTCGAAAAGATCAGAAAATCGGAGCTGGAGCTGGCTAAACTTTCACTGATTGCAAAGAAAACTAAGAATGGTGTAATTATTTCTGACAAATACGGTCGTGTTGAATGGGTCAATAATGCTTTTGTGGAGATGTCTGGCTATTCTCTTTCTGAAATCATGGGGAAAAAACCTAAGGATTTTTTAAGAAGGCCAGATCAGTTGTCCGAACAATTTGATTTATTATCCGAAAAGCTTCAAAAGAAGGAGTTTGTTGAAACCACCATTGTAAACTACAAAAAAGATGGCTCATCTTATTACAATCGACTTGAAATTATTCCTGTGTTTGATGATCAAGGAGTGCATACCAATTTCATAGCCATTCAAAGAGATATTACATCTGACTATATATACGAGCAAAAATTACTGGCAGCCAATGAGCGATATGAAACGGTAGTCAATGATGTTACCAATGATATTATCTGGGAATCGGATATTCAAAAGGGAACCATTCAGTTTGGTTCGGGTATGCAACATAATTTTGGTTATACGCCTGACCAGATCGGAAAGGATATTGAATGGGCACTTAGTCGTTTTCATCCGGAAGATCGTCTGGCTATTGAGTCACTTGTTGAAGAATGTTTTAAACATAAACGACCACGTTGGGAAGCAGAATGTCGTTATCTGACAGCTGACGGGAAGTATAAATTTGTCCGAGATAGAGGATTTATTATTTATGACCAGGATGGAATTCCGTTAAGAATGATCGGAGCGATCACAGATATTACCAATCAGAAAGAATTAGAAAGAAAAGTTTTAGAACAAAAGATTAATGAGCAAAAGCTTATGACTGAAATTACTATTCAGTCGCAGGAAAAAGAAAAAAGTGAGCTGGGTGCGGAATTGCATGATAATATCAATCAGATACTGGCCGCTGCCAAAATGTATCTGGATCTATATGCGGCCAAGCTGCCTGTATATGATCCGGCCATTCAAAAAAGTCATTTCAATATTGATCTGGCTTTACAGGAAATTCGTAAGCTTTCCCATTCTTTGGTAACGCCTACATTAGGGAATCGCGACTTGTTTCAGGCTATCAAGGATCTTGTGTCGGATATGACACAGGCCGCAGGTGTTGAAATCATATTTGAAAATGGACTGGCTGAAGATATAGAGTTGACAGATACCCGGAAACTTGTTTTATACCGGATCGTTCAGGAGCATATGAATAATATCATCAAATATGCAAAAGCTTCTCAGGTAAAAATAAGTCTTCGCTCGGCAGATGATAAGGTATATCTGACACTACAGGATGATGGACTTGGCTTTGATCTAAGTAAGAAAACAAAAGGCATAGGTTTTAAAAATATATTGAATCGAGTTCAACTGTACTCCGGTGAAATGAATGTGGAAACCGAACCGGGAAAAGGTTGTACATTGGAGGTTTATATTCATTTGACATAATAATTGCCCCCCGAATCATGAAAAAGACTTTGGTTGTAATTGAAGATCATACCCTCATCCGCGAATTGTGGGTGAAGATCTATAATGAAAAAGAGGATGTGGAAGTGGTAGGGGATAGCGGTGATTTTGACGAGGCCATGGAGATGGTTAAGAAATTTCAGCCGGATCTGGTTTCGCTTGATATTAACCTGAATGAGGCTTCAGGTTTTGATGCGGTTCCGCTTATTCAGCAATATTCTGCGAACACTCGCATCATTGTTGTGTCCATGCATATCCAACTGAATTACTTAAAGCAGATGCTCGAAATGGGTGTGATGGGATATGTTACCAAAAGCTCGTCACATATCGAACTGTTTAAAGCAATTGATGAAGTATCGGAAGGACGAATCTATGTGTGCACGGAAATGCAGAAGTTTTTTCAGGATGATCTTTAGTAGTGCCAATACGTGCTTACCTCCCTTGATTATTAATTATAGAGGCACAGAGCCTCAGAGGATTTAACTAGTTCATAAAGTTTATAAAGTGCAAAGGAGCTCCATTGCTTGAAACCAAGACATCGCGACACCACGACAATCTTTTGGTTTTGCCTTTTACTTAAAATATCAGTTCGCTATCCTTTTCGTTATATTTCCTTCTGCATTTTGTATTTGAAGCAGATAAATTCCTTTGGGTAATTGTCCGGGTCTTACCCATTCCGTCTGATTAGCCTGAATGCGGCCATATTGTTTTTCCCAAAGAACGGCACCATTCATATCTATTAATCGGGTTATAGTAGAATAGTTATAGGTCTTATTGAATGTAACTTGAATATCGTTTCCTATAAATCCGCTTATTTTCACTTGTTCGAGTGATTTGGATATGTTAGAAACATTGGTCGGCGGCGTGCTTGTCCAGTTCAGATTCCAGTCGTCGATGCCGCTCATGGTGGGGGTAGTGTTATTAAATCCAAGTAAAGAATAAGCTGTAGAGTAGGAGGGGTCTGATGTGCTTATCGGCGCCCATACACGAATCCAAACAATATCGTTTACATTATCCAGCCCTGTTCCAAAATTAGCAGCCATCGTTCTGTTAAATACATAAAATGCCGTTCCTGGCTTACCGCCGGTACTGAAGGTTGTTGGTGTTACAGGGGCTATAGTGAAATTGGTAGGGTTGGCTCCAATGCCATAGTCAACCCTCCACGCACTGATGCCTTGTTTAGTGCTGTCGAGCGTTTGTAATTTGAAATTCAGACCGAACGATGTTTTTCCAACTGTATTATTGATTTTAAAAATAAATGCTGCACCAGGGTTGCCAAATGATGAAGTTTGACGCACTGAAATAGCCCGATTTGGGCTTAGTGCTTGTTGGTTTGGGTTTGATAAATTAATGAGACCAGTAGCTGAAGCACAATTATAAAATCCTCCGTTAGTGGTTGAAAGCCAGGGAGATAAGGCTGTATTAAATGTAGTATTTGCACCCGGGGTAGTCTCATTTGCACCAGTCGCTACGAAAAAGCCTTGTGGAAGTCCGTTTCCGATATTGTCAAAATTTTCTACATAAGGGCTATTGGTCAGGTTTACCTGAGCCACGCTTACAAAGGTGTTTAATAGAAGGGCGGAGAGTAAAATTTTTCTCATAAAATTCAATTCTATGATTAGTCAAAGATTGTTATATGCGGTCAAAAATAGGTTATTTGCCCTGAAATTGTCTTATAAAACACACGTTTGTCAATGTCCGTTCTGATTTTTGCCAGAAATCAGCAGAAAAGCAGTAATTTCGCATCCCTTTATGAAGTGCTCAGGTATATATGTTTTATGGGCTTTTATGACCCTTTTTTTGGGTGCTTGTAATCGCACTAGTTTGTCACGTGTGATGAAAAGTAAGGATGTGGAATATAAACTCAAGAAAGGGGAGCAGTATTATGCGTCTAAAAAATACACCAAAGCTCAAGTAGTATTTGAGGATTTATTCCCACTGATGAGGAATGATTCCAGATTTGAAGATCTTTATTATAAATATGCGTATTGCGCTTATTATCTGGATGATTATCTGAATGCAGAAAATCTTTTCAAAGGATTTTTAGATGTGTTTCCTAAAAGCAGCAGGGCTTCCGAAATTGATTATATGCGGGCCTATTGCTATTACAGACAATCGCCTATAGTAGAACTGGATCAGTCGGCTACGGAAAAAACGATCGGATTCATGCAGGCACACATCAATAATTATCCTGAATCGCCTAAGATTCAGTCCGCCACAGAAATTATTGAACGTTGTTATCAGAAACTGGAGTTAAAAGAGGCGAATGCTGCCGATCTATATTTTAAGGTCAGTTCTTATAAGGCTGCAGCCATCGCTTATACCCAACTGTTGAATCATTATCCGCAGTCGGCCATGGCAGATCGCTATAAGTATATGATCATTCGTTCTTATTACGAATATGCATTTATGAGTGTGGTGTCAAAACAGACTGAACGGTATGAAAAGGTGATCGAAGAATATTACGATTTTATTGATCGTTTCCCGGAAAGTAAACTTACTAAAGACGCACAGAAATATTTTCAACTTTCTCAAAACAATATAAAAGTCATAAAAAATGAGCAGACTAATCAGAAAAGTTAGTGCCAACACCAGTAATGTGGTGGAAACTAAAAATTTAAATTCTCTTCGGGCTAAAACCGGTAATCTGTATGAGTCTATTGCTGTGATCAGCAAAAGAGCGAATCAGATCAATATCGCCTTAAAAGAAGAATTACATAATAAACTTGAAGAATTTGCCAGTCATACCGATAGCTTGGAGGAGATTCACGAGAATAAAGAGCAAATTGAAATTTCCAGAGCCTATGAACGCATGCCGAATCCTGCTATTCTGGCAACCCAAGAGTTTGTAGAAAACAAAATATATTATCGCAAGTCAGAAGAAGATAACCTGTTTGCGTAATTCCGATTTACCAAATCATAAAAGGCGACCAAAGGTCGCCTTTGCTTTTTGAGATAGTTTTTCATTTCCTTATGCGTATATTCATTCAGCTTGATTAATTTAGCAATTCAATGTTTTCCGGCAAAAAGATCATATTAGGAATCAGTGGCAGTATTGCGGCCTATAAAAGCATTTTATTGCTTCGTTTGCTGGTCAAACAAGGCGCAGAAGTGCAGGTAATGATGACACCCTCTGCTGCTTCATTTGTCTCTCCGCTGGTGTTGGCAACTTTATCTGGCCGGCCCGTTGTTATGCAACTATCTGAAAATGATCAATGGGAAAACCATGTGGCCTTAGGCAGGTGGGCTGACCTAATGATCATGGCCCCTTTAAGTTGTAACACCCTGGCGAAAATGGCCAACGGAATCTGCGACAACTTATTTCTTGCCGTCTATCTCTCTGCTACCTGCCCTGTCATGCTGGCTCCTGCCATGGATGAAGATATGTGGAAGCATTTCGCTACTCAAAGAAATCTGGATGTGTTATTAGCGAGAGGGCATAGATTGATTCCCGTTGAAAATGGCGAACTGGCAAGCGGATTGATTGGCGAAGGAAGAATGGCTGAACCTGAAAAGATCTTGCAACAGGCACATGATTTTTTCTCTTTACATGCTGCTTTACAAGGCAAAAAAATTCTCATTACGGCGGGCCCTACATATGAACCGATAGATCCGGTTCGTTTTGTGGGCAATCATTCTTCCGGGAAAATGGGTTATGCTCTGGCCGAAGCTTGTTCTTCTGCCGGCGGAGAAGTTACGCTTATCACCGGCCCCACAGGTTTAAAAACTCCCGTGAACCTACATCATGTGATGCATGTTGATACAGCATCGGATATGTATAATGCAGTAATGGATCGGGAGCATAGCGCTGACATTATCATCATGTCTGCGGCTGTAGCTGATTATGCCCCTGTTGATGTACATAGTCAAAAAATCAAAAAACAATCTGATACAATCACTATTACTTTACAACGTACTCAGGATATATTGAAAGCTCTGGGAGAAAAAAAGAAACCCCATCAACTCCTCATTGGTTTTGCGCTTGAAACAGAAAATGGCCCAGCATATGCTGAAAAAAAGTTGAATGAAAAAAAAGCAGATATAATTATATTGAATCAGTATAAGCCCGGTACTTCAGGTTTTGGTTCTGAAACCAATCAGATAATTGTGTTCAGAAAAAACAAGCCGGCTCTGCAATTTCCTTTAAAGTCCAAACAGGCTGTAGCGACAGATATTGTACAGGTTATTAAATCTATGTTGCATGCATAAATTCTTTCTTTTTTTAATCATTCTTTTTTGTGCGCTGTTGAATGTAGAGGCGCAGGAAGTTACGGCTCGTATCAAAGTAATGGACAATCAGTTGCCTACGACAATTGATAAAAAGATATTCCGAACACTGGAGTCGTCATTGAATAACTTTATCAACAAAAGAAAGTGGACAAAAGAGGCCTATAAACTGAATGAAAAAATTGAATGTCAGTTTCTAATTAATTTGAGATCCATCGTGGAAACAAATGTTTATGAAGCCTCCCTTACGATCCAGTCCGCAAGGCCGGTGTATCAGTCAGCCTATCTTTCTCCTATCATTAATTATCAGGATGCGAATTTTACATTTAAATATGTGGAAGGACAACCTATGGAGTTTAATGAAAACAGAGTGAGTGGAAGTGATCCGCTAGCCTCTAATCTTACAGCAGTAATGGTTTATTATATATATATTATTCTGGGCTACGATTATGATTCTTTTGCATTAAGGGGTGGTGATGAGTATTTTCAAAAAGCATTGAATATTGTAAATAATGCACCGGATGCCTCCCAAATCTCAGGCTGGAAATCTTTTGAAAATAATAATAGAAATCGCTATTGGTTAACAGAAAATCTGATCAACAATCGCTATGCCTTGATCCATGACTTCTATTATAGTTATTACCGAAAAGGTTTGGACAAAATGTATGAAGACGAAACTGCCGCCCGGCAGGAAGTACTTACGGCACTCATGATCCTGGATAATATTAACCGAGAGACACCCAACCTGATGATTATACAATTTTTTATGTTGGGAAAGTCGGCAGAGCTTATCGGAATTTTTAAAAAAGCGGATACACCTACTCGAAATAAGGTCATTGAAATACTGACTAAGTTAGATGTAAGTAATGCGAATAAATACAAACAGGAATTGAAATGATAAAGCACAGGCTTATTTATTTTATGATGATTGTTTTATCTTTTCAGGCCTGTATAGGCGATGAAAGGGGTGTACCCTCAACATTCATACAGCCGGAAGAGATGAAAAAGATATTGTATGAGTGCTATGTTGCAGATGCTTATAATGCAGAACGAATCTATCGGGATCATACTTTGCATTTGCAAAAAGAAAATGTAACGTACTATAAAAAAATTCTGGATAATTACGGCGTGAATCAGCAAAAGTTTTTTGCCAGTATGGAGTATTACACATCTCATCCGAAAGCCTTCAGTGAATTGGCAGACTCGTTGAACAATTATGCCAAGCGCATGGGAGAAATCAAGGTAAATCTTCCTGAAAATTCAAACAATGGTCATCACCTCAGGGATATTAGAAAATCGATTGGGAATCCATAAAAGGATCGCTGATTATTTTGCGAATCAGCGTGCCATCCCGGCTAATAATTTATTCTGGAAGGATAAAAGAATCTATCTGTCAATGGGATTCGGATTTCTGACCATACCTTTTGCTTTTGATTTGATGTATAAAAGAGGGATTGAAATGGATATCCTTCTTCAGGATGATCATGTGTCTTTGATGGAAGAAGGTTTTGATAAATTAAAAAAATATGAGATGTCCCTACTATCATATTCCGATTTCATCAATGGCTGTAAGGAATTATTACATGGTAAAATTCGTCAGACGGATTTAGCAAAAGATCTTTTTGCTTTTTTTTCAGGAGAGTCTTCAACTGTATATCAGTTTGAAAACAAGTATAAGGCGCTTGCCAGAAGTGATTTTTTTCTTTTTACATTATTAGATCTGGAGCTGAGCAATGAATGGGTGCATGAATTTCTACCCTATTGGTATTCTATTGCCAGGCCCATTTTATTACTGGATGATTTCAGAGATATTGAAGAAGACAGATTGAATGGTGAAGATAATACCATCATAGAAATGGGAGATGATAAAGCTGCTGTTGAGAAGGCTTATGAAATGGGCAAAAAAGATTTGGAATTACTTTCTTCAATAAATCCTTTGTTAGCTGAATTTATTCAGGGAATGCTGGATGATTCATTGAATTATGCATCAATTCAGAAAATGATCGCTTAGTCTATCAGTGCGTTTTTCATAGCGAAAAATACAAGACCTACCGAGTTTTTAACACCAAATCTCTCCATGAGACGGTCTTTAATGGCTTCAACAGTACGTGGGCTGATCTGCATTTCTTTGGCAATTTCCTGGGCGGTATATTCCATACACACTAGTCGGATCACCTGTTTTTCTTTTTCATTGATCTGAATCTCGCTATTTAAGGAGGGAATGGCCTTGGCTTTAGTGTGAGATTTTTTTAATAAAATCCGATTTACGAAATTATTGAGATAATATCCTTTTGCCATCACTTCAAGTATGGCTTTTTTGATCTCTGCCGGATCAGAATTTTTGAGGAGATAACCGTTTGCTCCATTTTCCATCAAATGCGTTACAAAACGTTCATCTTCATACATGGTTAGTACGAGTACATGAATATTGGGGTATTTTTTATTGACTATCTTGGTTGTTTCTATTCCATCTTTTCCCGGCATACGCAGGTCCATCAGGATTACATCCGGTTGTGCAGCCTCCAGTCCGGCCAGTAGTTCATCTCCGTTTTCTGCTTCCAATACAAATTTTAATGAAGGGTAAGCACGTAGGGAAAGGATTACCCCTTTACGGAAAATCTGATGGTCGTCTGCTATGGCAACTTTTATCTGCGACATGAAATAATCTTAAAGACTAAAGGTAAAGAAAACTGTTGAAGCATTACTGAACCATATCGG
>JBKCGY010000174.1:0-8375 GCA_046303015.1 Bacteroidota bacterium
GCATCAGGCTCATGGCAATCGTTACGATAAACTTTTTCATTTTGATGATTTTAAATTCAATAAAACTTAGGGTGACAAACGTACGTTAAAAACGGGAAGATTGTTGATACTTTCTTTGTCAAAAATGGCTTGTTGGGTATGCCTTAATGGTTGTGTTATTTAACGTCTAACCCCCAATCTTAAAACCATGCGGTAAGAGATCATCTCAAACCAATCCAACTCCGCTTGCTATTATCATAGAGCCAGTAAAAGTTATTGCAGAATGCAAAATTGAGTTTATCCCTTACCGGTATGTCGTCCGGAATTTTCAATCGGGAACTCATGAGTCCATCGGCGGCGCCATACAATTCGATTTCTCGGGTTTTGAGATTGAGCAATCCGAATTCAGATTGGGCGAGGCCGGTATAAATAAGAGTGGTGGTATTATAATCGGTACGTACACTGAAGCTGTCGATGGTTTGATTGGGCGGTGGCGGATTTTTTCTATTGTAGCCGATACGGAGCAATTTGTTTTTTTCGGGCATCGGATTTCCGGTAATGGCATCGAATACCACTACGGTGCTTCCTTTGAGAAAATAAACTAGATTTTCTTTTTGGCTGAACTGACCTACCGACTGCGGAAAGGGTTGTCGCTGTCCCTCAAAGATGGGATTGGCATCATAAGGAATACCTGCCTCATCGATGGTGTATTTGATCCAGCCGATATTTCCGAAACCATTGGCATAAAACGTTTTTTGAACGGGGTGATACCATAATCCTCGGATATCATACAGAAGTGCCAGGTCGGCCGGAGAGATCATTTCACCGGCTCCATTGAATATTGCCATGGAGTAGGTTTTCTTACCGGCGATGGTTGCGTAATAGTTTCTGTTTTTTAAACTGATAGCAACCGTGCCTCCGTTATCTCCTTCGCCGCGAGGCATTCTAAATTCCAGGATGGGGCGTAACTGACGAACCGGTTGCGCTTGTATTTGCATAACAAAAAATAGGAATGCAAACAATATATATTGGCGGATAGACATAATTATAAAATTAAAGAAAGGATTTCTGTATTGAAGCATTAGGGTCGATTCAATTCGGCCCAAAGCATATCTTTCAGGGTACTCAATCCTTTGCCTGTAACGGAAGATATAAACACATGTGGGATATCGTTGGGTAGTTCTTGTTCGATGGCGGTTTGAAGTTCCTCATCGAGCAGATCGGATTTGCTGATGGCCAGTACAAATTGTTTGTGTAAGAGTTCCGGATTATACTGCTTGAGTTCGTGCAGCAGGATATCAAACTCGGCCCGATGGTCTTTGCTATCGGCAGGGATCACAAATAACAACACACTATTACGTTCGATATGTCGGAGAAAACGATGTCCGAGTCCTTTTCCTTCCGCTGCTCCTTCAATAATACCCGGTAGATCTGCCATGCAGAAACTTTTGTTATCGCGATAGGCCACCATCCCTAATTGGGGGGTGAGCGTAGTAAAAGCGTAATCTGCGATTTTGGGTTTGGCCGCAGTGATACTACTCAGCAAGGTAGATTTTCCGGCATTGGGAAATCCTACCAGACCTACATCAGCCAATACTTTGAGTTCAAGAATATTCCAGCCTTCTTCACCGGGTTCGCCGGGTTGGGCATATTCGGGGGCCTGATTGGTGGGGGTGGCAAAGTGTGCATTACCCAAACCGCCGCGACCTCCTTTCATTAAATAGGCTTCTTGTCCGTCGGTAAGGATTTCGGCGATTTGTTTGCCGGTTGCTTCATCACGGGCGATGGTGCCGAGGGGGACTTCTATGATGATGTCTTTACCGTCTTTCCCCGTCATATTATTTTTATTGCCTGGGGCTCCGTTTTCGGCGATCACATTTTTATAGAAGCGGAGGTGGAGTAGGGTCCAGAGCTGGGAGTTGCCACGCAGAATAATATGCGCACCGCGGCCGCCGTCACCCCCGTCGGGGCCGGCTTTGGGGTTAAACTTCGTGCGAGCGAAATGCTTGCTGCCGGCCCCGCCATGGCCACTTTTGCAGAAAACCCGTATATAGTCAATGAAATTCTTTTCCATCAGGAAAGGCAAAAGTAACCCTAAGCGGGCAAACCCGATGGGTTGGACCAAATAAAGATTCTGTTTCAATTGCAATAATTCAAGCCTTAAATTTTGAGGAATCGATATAATTTTATAATTTATAGTTTAATTCTTAACCAAAATTTAATACACATGAGAAAATTGATGGCTATTCTTACTGCCATGTTCATGGTAGGATTTGCTTTTGCGCAGCAAAAGACAGTCACGGGAAAAGTGAGCGGCGATGATGGTTCTCCTCTGCCGGGAGTGTCGGTTACCGTTAAAGGGACAAAAGCAGGCACTACCACAACAGCCGACGGTTCATTCTCATTGGATGTTCCTTCTAATGCCAAAACACTTGTTTTTTCCTTTATAAATTATACAACCCAGGAGGTTTCGATCAGCAATTATGTGCCGGGTCGTACTGCATTATCCGTTTCCATGAACTCAGAAGAAAAAACACTTTCTGAGGTGGTTGTGGTAGGATATGGTACGCAGAAGAAAAAAACAGTTACTTCGGCTATTGGCAAAATTGATGCAGCCCCAATTGCTGATCTGATTACGCCTTCAGTGGATCGTCAGCTTGCTGGTCGTACAGCAGGTATTCAGGTTACCAGCCCTACGGGACTTGTAAACGTGGCTCCAAGAATTCGTATTCGCGGTGTAAACTCTATCAATGGCTCACGCAGTCCGCTCATTGTACTTGATGGGGTTCCGGTTATTGACGGAGGTTTTTCCGGAGTTGCCAATACCAATGCACTGGCAGACATTAACCCTGCAGATATTGAATCTGTAGAAGTATTGAAAGATGGTTCTGCAACGGCTATTTATGGATCCCGTGCATCTAATGGTGTGGTATTAATCACTACCAAAAAAGGGAAAAGCGGTCGCTCCAATGTTAATTACAGTGTGGTAGTTGGTTACTCTAATCCCTATAATCGTTTTGACATGTTGAATGCCGGCGAATTCAACACAATTGCGAATGAAAAATTCACCAATGCAGGACAAGCAGCACAGGCTTTCTTTAACGCAGACAGCACCAACACAGACTGGCAGGATCTTATCTATAATAAGAATGCCATGTCTCAAACACATAATTTAAGCGTTGATGGGGGTAATGATCGCACGAATTATTTCTTCTCTGTAAACTACACAGATCAGCAGGGGATGATTGTTACCAATAAAGTAAAGCGGTATGCACTCAGATCCAATGTGCAGCATAAAGTAAATAAGTGGTTTACGATTTCAAATAATTTAACGATTTCCAGAACAGAGGACAATGATCAGAACAATGGTGGCAATGCCCTTTCCGGTGCAGTTGCAGCCGCACTTCGTGCTTTGCCAAACGTAAGAGCATTCGATCCTGCAAACACAACATTTGATGGCTACAATGTATTAGCCAATGGAGCAGCATTAGGTCAGGATGCTAATCTTCGTCCAATTGAAAACAACTACTCTAATATTGCATTTGTACTTAATAAAAATCGGTACAACTCCATTAAGCATCGTATTTTGAACAATCTGAGTTTTGATATCAAGCCTGTGCAGTGGTTAACCGTTACTTCTAAAGTGGGTATTGATTATGCAACAGGTGTTGACTTCCAGTCACTCGATAGTCGTCATGGAGATGGAAGAGGTAGTCAGGGTTTTGTATATAATCAAAACTTAAATAACCTGCGTTGGGTATGGCAGAACTATGCAAATGCAAATAAAACATTTGACAAACACACAATCAGTGCGACCATCGGAACTGAAGCACAGAACGAAACTTTTAGCAGCTTCAATGGTCAGGGACCGGTTATATCCGATGCATTCTTTGCGCAGCAAAATCTGATTAGCGGAAGTTATGCTACGCAGTTCAGTGGTGGTAGTTATAGTGAAGGGCCTGGTTTTGTATCATACTTTGGCCGTTTGAATTATGATTATGATAATAAATACTTCCTTCAGGCTTCCCTCCGTCGTGATGGATTATCACGCTTTTCAGCAGCCAATCGCTTTGGTACTTTCCCGGGTGTATCTGCCGGATGGAGAATTTCTGAAGAAAGCTTCTGGAAGGGAAATAAAGCTTTAAGTTTCTTTGATGAAGTAAAACTTCGCGGATCTTGGGCAAAAGTGGGTAATGATCAGATTGCCGGAGGTTTATTCCCTTATTTAAGTCAATATGGATCTGCCCCTTACGGAGCTACCAGTGGTATTGCGGTGTCGGTGGTGGGTAACGATGGTTTAACCTGGGAAACTAACGAAAAACTGAATGTAGGTATTGACCTTACTTTCTGGAAAAACAGACTGAATTTCACATTCGATTGGTTCCAGAATAATAATAATGGTCTGGTATTGGCAGCTCCATTGCCAGTATCATTTGGTGTACCGGGTAATTCTATTTTCCGTAATATCGGAGATATGCAAAATAAAGGGTTTGAGGTTTCTTTAGGTGGAACCATAGTGAGAAACCGTAATTTCTCCTGGGATATCAATATAAACTATACTACTGTACAAAACGAAGTGAAAGCTTTGTATCTGAACCAGGATGTAATAGGCGCATACAATATTTTGAGATTAGGTCAGCCTATCAATGCATTATTTGGATATGAATTTGCCGGTGTAAACAGCGGTAATGGTAACCCGATGTATGTTAAAGCGGATGGTACACTCATCCAAGGAAACATCCCAACCCTTTCTTATTTTACTGTTGTTAAATCTGATGATCCTACTTTGGGTACTGCTGCAACACTTGCCGGTACTGATCGTAGAATACTTGGAAATGTGTTGCCAACCTGGTTTGGCGGTATTAATAATACGCTTCGTTACAAAGGATTTACGCTGGATATGTTGTGGCGTTATTCCGGCGGCAACAAAATCTTTAATCTTACAGAACAGGAGGCGCTTGTTAACCAGGCATTCCAAAACAATGGTAAGATTATCTTAAATCGTTGGCAAAAAGCAGGTGATGTAACAGATATCCCTCGTTTATGGTATGGCCGCGATAACTTCACCAATCTTCAGCAAAACGCAAGTTCACGTTTCGTGGAGTCAGGTGACTTTGCCCGTTTGGAAAACCTGCAGTTGAGTTATGCGTTTCAGTTAAAGAACACAAAAATTTCTAATGCCGGTGTGAAGTCTTTCAGAGTATTTATTCAGGCACAAAATTTACTGCTGATAACTAACTATTCAGGTATTGATCCTGAGAATATTACAGAAGGGGGTATTGATAACAATACGGTGCCTCGTCCTCGAGTATATTCCTTCGGATTTAATCTTGGGCTCTGATCACACTACTATTTTAAAAAATTAAAATACATAACATGAAACGAAATAATATAAAACTTCTAACCGTTTTGATAGCTGCCACCATTTTTATGAGCAGCTGCGAAAAGAAAGTGTTAGAACTGCAGCCATACACTTCATTCTCTGATGTTTCAGCATTTACCGATCCCGGAAAAGTAAACCTTGCTGTTAACGGGGTTTATGATGCTGCTCAAACAGGATTTTATATACCTGGAACTCCGGCTCGTGGATATCCTTTTGGAGCTGCCAGTATTCAGCAAGGAGATATGAGAGGGGAGGATATGGCAAACAATGCATTGTTTTATCAGATCACTTATGAGGCGACGTACAATAATGTGAGCGCCAACCAAGACTTTATGTTCCAAACCCTTTACGCTCTGATCAACAAGGCAAATCTTGTGATTGAGGGAGTAAATGATGCGGTTTCAAAAGGAATTATTCCGGCGGCTACAGGAAATATTTACGTTGCAGAATGTCGTTTTTTAAGAGCGCTTGCACACCATGAATTGGTGATTAACTTTTCGCGCCCTTATGCCGATGGTAACGGAAATAAACTTGGAATTATCTATCGTGATTTTGGTGTTAATAGTGAGGCAAAGGCTGAACAGGCAAGAGCATTGAAAAGAGAAGATTTCCCTGTTTCTTTAGTATACACCAAGATACTGGAGGATCTCGATTATGCCGAAACTAATTTGCCGGCAACACAAGCTGTTAAAACCTATCGGGCTTCCAAAGCGGCTGCCATTGCACTTAAAATGCGCGTAAAAATGCATAAGGGTGATTGGCCTGGTGTAATTGCCGAGGGTAACAAGATCATATCTTCATCAGCGCCGTTTACCAGTTCTGTTGGTGGCTGGAAATTAACAACAGCACCTGATGGTGCTTTCGCCAGTAACACATCAGACGAAAATGTTTTTTCCATTAAGAATGACCCTACAGACAACCCGAATGTAAATGGTGCGTTAGCTAGTATGGCTGGAGATCCTGCTATTGGAGGTAGAGGATTGATTCGCGTGAGTCCAATCATCTGGAGTGATACTCGCTGGATTTGTTCAGATTTAAGAAGGAGTTCGACATTAGTCAGAGCATCTGCATCTGCGGTATTTACCAATAAATATCGTGATATTGCAACGCGCGGTGATGCAGCCCCCATTATCCGTTATGCTGAAGTATTGCTGATGCAAGCGGAAGCTGAAGCACGGAATGATGCAGGCGTATCTAGTCGTGCGTTGGCATTATTGAATGCAGTGCGTAATCGTGCGGTAACAACGCCCGCTAATCAATATGTAAGCTTTGCTGATAAAAATGCATTAATAAATGCGATTTTATTTGAAAGAAGAGTTGAGTTTATTGCGGAAGGTAAGCGTTGGGGTGATATTCACCGCTTGGCATTAGATGCTGATTTTGCGCCGATTGCCGGAGGTGGTATTCCTACTAAAGTAGGAACTGGTGCCACAAATGCAGCATGGTTTAATTGTGCAGGTGTTCCAACAATCACACGTGCAGTGCCTGCTGTTCCCTACAGCAATTTTAGATTTGTATGGCCGATTCCTCTGGTGGAAATACAGCAGAATCCAAATTATACACAGAATACAGGGTCTTAATATTTTGATATACTCAACAAAAAAACCTCTCATTCGAGAGGTTTTTTTGTTTGAATGGTACAATTAAGGCACCTGAGAGCTTGCAGGAGTTGTTTAGCCTTTTTTCTCTATCTCAATAAATAGCTCGGTTCCTCTTCTTGGCGGAATACTATTATAACATACATCCATTTTTCGAATCATAAATAATGGCTCAAATAATAGTTGGTATTCATTTATGCTACCACCGAAAGGAGGTCCGGTATGCTCAAATGTTTTATTGAATAAGAGACCTATGATTTTTCCATTTGAATTTAATAGGGAGGATGCTTGCTCTACATAGTCTTTCCTTTTAATGGGCGGAATCGCGCAAAAGAAAGTTTGTTCGATGATTAAATCATATTTTTCCTTATGCTGAAAAAAGTCTTCACACAAGACTTTTATTTCCGGTGTGTTTTGAAATTTTTCTTTTAGTTTAACTGCTGCTTTAGGTGCAATATCAAGTAAGGTGATATTTTTAAAACCTTGCTCTGCGAGCCAGGCTGCTTCATAGGCATTTCCGCAACCGGGTATGAGGATCGCAGCATTTTTATCAGGGTATTGCGCCATATACTCCATAATGGCCGGAGCTGCATAACCAATATCCCATCCTGTTTCCCCTTTTTCCCAACGGGTATTCCAGTAGGCTTGATCCAGTGTAAAATTGTGTTGTTGATTGGAACTTGTAATACTTTTCTTTTTTTTATGTGTGATTCTGTGGTCTTTGTCTATCAAATTATTAATTAAACAAAAAACACAATGCTGATTTACCTATTTATAAGAGACCTACAAAATATAGAATTACCAAACAAAAGATATAGTGTTGCCATAAGATGTGCAATTTGCATTTATAGCATATGCCCTTACATAACATCTCATTCCTGGACTGAAGCCTGAAACATTGGTTGAATACACACCCGTTCCTGATCCAATTGTTGGGGACTGATAATCTGACTGGCCTATTGTTGGGTTTGTGTTGGATAAGCTAATCAAAATGCCTCTGTTTGACACAAATGATCCCCCATCTGATGTTACATTGCCACCGAGATTCGCCGTGTTCGAGTTGATTCTAACCAGATTCGAGGTAGTAACAACAGGACAATTATTTGTTGGGGTGCTGAATGTTTTAATATCTCCATAAAAGACGACACCAGGGTTGTCATAAATAATATATGATCTGTAATAATATACTCGTCCAGATAATAGGTTGGTTAAGGTAGTTGTATAAGATCCTACCCCTGAGCCAGATGAGACCCGATTGCCCTGAATAGTAACCGAGTTGCTGGATAATGAGTAACAAACCCCTCTTTCTTTTCCCTCTAAATTATCTGTCATGCATGTTATGGTGCTAAATATTGTCGTTAATGAGGCTAAAGGGGAACCCTGTAAACCGACAGTCGTTACAGTTACCTTATTAT
>JBKCGY010000175.1:0-7546 GCA_046303015.1 Bacteroidota bacterium
TCGATCGTTTCTTTGCCGGTAAGGATTAAATCATAGCCCTCTTTGGCAATAGATGCAATCTGAGAAGCGATATAATAACTGTCAGAAGAATCTGCATTTACCCGAATCGCCTCGTCTCCACCCAGGGCCAACGCCTTCCTAATAATAGGTTCAGCGTCTGCGCCACCTACACTCAGTAAATGAATGATGGTAGCAGGGTCTTTTTCTTTAATTTCTATGGCACGAACCAAGGCATACCACTCATCGTATGGGTTGATGATCCACTGCACACCCTCCTGTGCGAATTTCGTGTTGTTATCGGTGAAGGCTATTTTTGCCGTTGTATCCGGCGTTTTACTGATGCAGACTAAAATTTTCATTACCTTTTAGATTGAAATTTTTACTGTAATTGATGGTCAAAAATAAATTGGATGACACAAGATATCTTGTCGAGCAATCGTTTTCAATGACCGGCGCAAAGATAATTCAGTTTACCGGAAGCTGTAAAAAAATATAGTTTTTTTGAATAAGATGACAAGCAAAATTGAACAAATCCTTGAATTTTTGAAATCCAAACCCGGGGATGGTTTTCTTACCCATGCACTGGCACTGGAATACATAAAACTGGGGGAGAAGCAAAAAGCCCGTAATACCTTTGAAACATTATTGAGCCAAAAGCCGGACTATGTAGGCTCTTATTATCATCTCGCGGGATTGATTGCGGAAGAAGGAGATGTAGAAACGGCATTAAGCTGGTATGAAAAGGGAATAGAAGCAGCACGCAAATCGGGAGATATGCATACTTTGAGAGAGTTACAAAATGCACTGAATGAATTACTTTATTAATGAATCTGCAACAACGTTTTAAAGAACACATAACACAAAATCTGCTGTTAGAAAAAAACAGTCTGCTGATCATTGCCATCAGTGGAGGGGTAGACAGTATGGTACTTGCAGAATTATGTAAAAATAATGGATACAGTATCGTGCTGGCTCATTGTAATTTTCAATTAAGAGATGCTGAAAGTACAAGAGATCAAACTTTTGTAGAATCATATGCAACCCAACATCAACTTCAAATTTTTATTGAAGCATTTGAAACAAAAAAATATGTCAGCAAACATTCTATAGGTATACAAGAGGCGGCCAGATCATTAAGATATGCATGGCTACATCAACTGGCCGAGAAACTTTTTCTGGAAACCGGCCTGCCCACCTATATTCTTACTGCGCATCATGCTGACGATCAAATCGAAACGTTGATGATGCATTTTTTTAGAGGAACCGGCTTAAAAGGGCTTACCGGTATACCGGAAAGAAATGGCAGGATCATCCGTCCATTATTAAACTATGCGAAAAAAGAATTATTGGACTATGCGAAAGAGCATAAAATTGCTTTTGTGGAAGACAGCTCCAATCTATCTTCCGATTACACCCGCAATTTTTTCAGAAATGAAATCATTCCTGCTCTTGAAAAAGTATATCCTTCGGTTAAAAATAATCTTCTGGATAACATTAGAAGGTTCAAATCTACAGAGTTGTTATACAGAGAAGCAATCACTCCTATGTTAAAACGAATGATGCTCCAAAGAGGAGAGGAGTATCATGTCCCAATTCAGACATTACTCAAAAACAAAAATAATTCCCTGATCTATGCATTGATACATCCCTTCGGTTTTACGGAAGGCCAAATTGAAGAGCTGATCAAATTAGCCAATGCTATGTCGGGAAGTTTTATGGAAGCGCCGGTCACCCGCTATAGAATCATTAAACACAGGAACCACTTTGTTATTGCACCTCCAGTTCATTCAGATTCTGCTATAATTTTAATAGAAGAAAGCCAACATTCAGTTACTTATGCATCTGGAATCATTACATTGAAAATACAATCAGATAAGCCTTTTGCGATTTCGAGTGATCGGGATGTAGCTCTCCTGGATGCGAAAGATATTCAATTCCCACTTGTTGTTAGAAAATGGAAAGAGGGAGATTATTTCTATCCGTTGGGGATGCGAAAAAAGAAAAAGATCGCCCGCTTTTTGATTGACCAGAAATTATCTAAAACTGAAAAAGAAAAAATTTGGGTCATAGAAAGCAACCAAAGAATTATTTGGGTAATAGGGCAGAGGATAGATGACCGATTTAAGATTACAGATACCTCAAATAAAGTCCTAAAAATTGAAAACAGGATTCATGATCTGTCGGATAAAATGTCGTAATGATTCAGGCGATAATATAATGGTAACAGCCACTCCGTATACTGCTCCCCAGAGATGAGCACTGTGATTAATATGATCCCCACCTTTTTTTGACATATAAGCCGTGTAACTCAGATATAATATCGCAAAGACGATAGCCGGAAGAGGGAAAAAGAAAACATAAAGCGTTTGCCAAGGAGCCATCAAAATAAAGGAAAACAAAACAGCTGTAACGGCACCGGAGGCACCCAGACTTCGGTATTGATAATCTCGGATATGTTTGATATATGAGGGAATTTGAGAAAAGATCAATCCTCCTATATAAAAAAGAAGAAAACCCATTTTATTAATTTTGAGAAAGAAGAACATCTCCATCACTTCCCCAAACGAGTAGAGGGTAATCATATTGAACAGAAGATGTCCCCAATCTGCATGGATAAATCCAGAAGTAATGAATCGGTAATACTGATGTTGTTTATTCACAGCCGGAGGCCAGAACAAGAGATCATTTCTCAATTTTTCGTTTGAGAAAGCACCGATAGAAACCAGTACTGTGATCAGGATAATTACAAGTGTCATTGACATATTTTCCATGCTAATAAAATTTGGTGTCAGGCGTGATGATATTTTTCATTTTTTAAGATTGTGCAGGCTCGATATATCTGTTCAGATAATACAAGTCGCACTAGCTGATGTGGAAAAACCAGCTCGGAAAGGCTCCAGGTATAGTTGGCTCTTTTCAATACCGATTCACTTAAACCATAAGCCCCACCAATCAAGAAAATGATTTTTTTAATGCTTTGATTATTTTTTGACTGTATGAAGTCGGCCAGCTTCGTACTGCTCAATTGTTTCCCTCTTTCATCGAGTGCTACCAGAAAATCATCTGCCTCAATCCATTCCATAATCATATTACCTTCTTTTATTTTAAGGTCATTTTCACTGAGCATTGCGGTATTCTTAGGAGCCGGCAATAATTTCCATTCGGCAGGATAATAATGATTGATCCTTTTGGTAAACATATCGATCCCTTCTTTTACATAGGATTCATGCGCTTTCCCAACAGACCAAAATTGAAATTTCATTTGGCGGAACTTTTGACTTTAATCATACAATAGTACAAGAAAAAACAGAAACGAATTTTAGTATTATCAGAATTGATTATTAGGAAATCCACATTTCTTTATTTAACCTTTACTTTTGCAGGCAATGTCTTCCCTCAAATCACTATATGCCTTTTTTTGGAAATACAGGCTTCGGCTTTTTGGGGGCATCACCTTCATTCTTATATCCAATTATTTTGCCGTACTGGCCCCACAAATCACAGGCTATGTGATCGACAGCGTACATCACTATATGCCAGGATATGAGGCCAAAGAAGTGAAAACCTATCAAGATCCTATAGTTGTATGGATCATCGATACAATCAATCAACTAGCACCCAATTTTAGTGGTGTAGTGATTTTGTGCGGACTGGTTTTATTATTAATGGCTCTGCTTAGAGGATTATTCATGTTTTTCATGCGGCAAACCATTGTTGTCATGAGTCGACTAATAGAGTATGATCAGAAAAATCAAATATTCGATCATTATCAGAAGCTTGATCTTCATTTTTACAAAACTCATGAAACAGGGGATATGATGAACAGAATGGCAGAAGATGTTGGACGAGTTAGATCATTTACCGGACCGGCTGTAATGTATTTGATTAATCTTTCAGCCTTAATTGGATTGTCTGTTTTTAATATGATTAAAAAGAATGAAGAATTAGCCTTGTATGTTCTGGCGCCACTCCCTGTTTTAGCAATTACTATATATTTCGTTAATAAAAGTATTGATCGCCAAAGCGAAACTGTTCAATCAGAGCTATCTGGACTTACCTCAGATGCGCAACAATCGTATTCGGGTATCCGGGTTATCAAGTCGTATATGCAGGAGATGTCGATGCTGAAATTTTTTACGCATAAAAGTGAATCATACAGACAAGCTGCTACCCAATTAAGTAAAACAGAAGCACTGTATTCTCCCGTTATGGCTTTGATAATCGGTATCAGCACTTTGCTTGTCATTTATGTTGGAGGGAAAGCATATATGAGCGGGACATTGCCATTTGGAGATATGGCTGCATTCATTATGTACTTAACGATGTTAACCTTTCCAGTGAGTGTAATCGGATGGGTTGCCAGCACCATACAAAGAGCAGCCACTTCTCAAAAAAGGATCAATGAATTTTTAGAAAGAGAACCAGCCATACAAAATGGTACTAAAACATTAAAAAAATTAGAACAATTTATCGGGTTTAAAAATGTCTCTCTCAGATATGAGCATACCGGAATTCTGGCGATCAATAAAATGAATATTACAATTACAGCCGGAGAGAAAATTGCAATTGTAGGCAGAACGGGGTCAGGAAAATCAACGCTCGCTCAATTATTAATGAGATTTTATGATCCTTCTGAAGGTAGTATTGAAATTGATGGCAATCCGCTTAATCAATTGAATTTGAATCATTACAGAAATACAATATCCTATGTGCCTCAGGAACCTTTTTTATTTAGTGATACTATTTTTAATAATATTGCGATAGCCAATGATACCACTACAAATGAAGCCGTATTTGAAGCTGCGAAAAGAGCACTCATTAACGAAGAAATCATTCATTTTAGTGCAGGCTATGAAACGCTAGTAGGAGAAAGAGGGATTACGTTAAGTGGAGGGCAGAAACAACGTATTACCTTGGCACGAGCATTATTGAAGCCATCTTCGATTTATATATTCGATGATTGTTATAGTGCGGTAGATGCGCAAACGGAAAAGAAAATCATCGAAATGCTGGATGAGTTTCTTATAGAAAAAACAGCTATCATCATCACACATCGTATGAGTGCATTACCTAAAGTAGATCGAATATGGGTAATGGAAGAAGGTAATGTAGTAGAATGTGGGACGCATGAAGAATTAATGGATAAAAAGGGAATTTATGCACATATGTTAAATCTTCAGCTAAGGTCAGTGCCACAAAAAACATAATAAATAATTGATTTTCAATCACTTCTAAAAATTTTGATAAATCAAAAAGAAATATATCTTTGTTGTTGTACTTTAGTTTTTGAATTAAAACATTTTAACAGTGGCGTACGAAAACAACGAAAAAAGTTCGGACAGTATTTACAGTAAGAGAGTCCGTGCAGGAAAAAGACGTACTTATTTTTTTGATGTGAGATCAACTCGTGGCAATGACTACTATCTTACCATCACAGAAAGTCGCAAAAGATTTAGTGGTGAGGGGTATGATCGGCATAAAATCTTCCTATATAAAGAAGATTTTAATAAGTTTATTAAAGGCTTGAATGAAGCTGTAGATCATGTCAAAACCGAGTTAATGCCTGATTTTGATTTTGATGCTTTTAATCATGAAGATACCTCTTTATCAGGGGATGAGGATAGTGGATCTAGTACTTATTCGGAGTCAACAGAAATTAAAGCTGAAAATAGTGGTAGTACGGATTCCAATGAAGGTAACGGATCTGGAGAGGAAGTAGATAAGTGGTAACTCTTCATGAAAAATGATTAACAAAAAAGGATCTTGAATAAGATCCTTTTTTGTTTCAGATATCAAGCTGATCTTAGTATACTTTCAACATATAGACAAAATCACGGAATCTTTTTACCTGCTGCACTTTGTCCATTCCTCTTACTTTAGTATCGAAATTAATTTTAATAGAAGACAAATCCTCATTAGATCTTTTTAAATCCTGTAAAGATTGCTGAATATATTTGGATTGAACTGCATAAACAACGCCTTCAGATTGGATTTCTCTGGTGCTTAAGATACCAATGATTTCTCCGTATCTGTTAAATACAGGCCCACCGCTATTTCCGGGATTGGCCGCTACTGCTATCTGGCAATTTAAGGTATCCCCATCATGGCCGGTTAGTGAACTCATGTATCCTTCTCCATAAACAAATTTATTATCCGGATATCCTAGCGTAAAAATGGGTTCAGCCATTTCAGCACCTTGCTTTCTGAATCCGTAGGGTATAATCTTTGGCGATTTAAATTCTTTATCATCGATCATCAAAAAAGCAATATCACGAGCTGCATCTACTGACAGAATCTTTGCCGTAAATTCGGCGCCATCATAATTTGTTACGATGATTCCTTTTGCGTTTCTGACCACATGAGCATTGGTAACCAGTAAGCCTTTTGAGTCAATCATAAATGCAGAACCGATACCCGTAATTGATTTATCTGATGGGAGTTTAGTAGCATTCACAATATTATTGATCCGTTTGTCTTGCTGATATTGTTTAGTCTTTATGGCATCAACGGATCTTACTAATTCCTGAACTTGTTTGCTGCTTGTTTCAGGTGCAATTAAAATAGCCATTACGTTAATACAAATGGCAGTAATCCCTGCAATTGATGCTGCAATGGTAATAGTGCGTTTGTAACGTTTCCAGAAATTGATCACTTTGGCTGAATGGGTTAATTCTATGGGAGTAATTCTTTTTTCATGACTCAATTGATTATGAACTTCATGTAAAGCATGTTTTAAAGCACGCACATTCCCATAATGTTTCAACCCTTGTAAAAAAAGAGCATGGCTGACTACCAATTGATCTATTTCCGGTTTTTCGGTTCTTAATTTTTCAAAATGGCTCCGTTCTTCATTCGACATTTTGCCATTTATATATTTTTCAACCGCTTCCATCACAATGATATCTTCCATATTCATTCTGATTTATGTTGTTTAAAGAATAATTTTTTCAATCGAATCAAACATTTATACTTCTGGTTCTTTGCATTATCAGCATTAGTATACCCAAAAATTTCAGCAATCTCATGCATAGGTCTCTTTTGGATATAAAATGCTTCTAATAGACTTTTACAGGGTTCTCCCAAATGAGATAAAGCCTTATCCATTTGATTAAAAGCCTCATTTTTTCGTTCCTGTTCTTCAATATCTTCTTCAACCGGAATCAGATCTTCGGCATCTTCTACAATATTCCCGAACCGTTGCATCTGCTGTAATTTTTTTAGCCATATTCTACGTGCAACTGCATATAGAAATGTCTTTATCTTGCTTTGCAGCTGAAAATTACCTGCAGCTACTTTTTCATACAGTACAATAACGGACTCCTGAAAAATATCTCTCGCATCGTCAATTGAACCATTATTATTTAATATAAATGACTGGATAGCAGGGTAATTCATTTCATATAACAGCTCAATCGATTTGCGATCATTCCTGCCCAGCCCATTTATCAGTTCTAATTCGTCTATTTCCGTATTCAAGATGGTAATTTTAATACGGTAAAGGTAAAATAGTAACCCAAAAGTTTTTTTTAAAAAAAATAGAATCGTT
>JBKCGY010000176.1:0-16509 GCA_046303015.1 Bacteroidota bacterium
ATAAATACACTTATGAAAAATCAGCATTAATTGATGACTGAAATTTCACGCAAAGCCCGCAAAGAGGCAAAGAGCACAATGGATTCAATTTAAGAATGAAATGTGTGGCGCTGGCAAGACAAAACGCGCGGAGCGATCGGGTTTGCCTAGATTTTTCTTTGGTTACTTTCTTTTTTTCAAGAAAAAGAAAGTAACAATAAAACTTTACGGTTGAGTAACACATAGGCACAGGTCTGTAGACACTGCGCCAGTAAATAATTTTTAAAATTTAAACGGACAGTAATGATTCTTAATTATTAATTAAACGTATAATTCATTTCTTAAAAAGGGTTCTCTCCAATATAATTCCCCGGCGGGTTATAATTAGCTACAACGATAATGGCACCCGATGGACATTGCGCATAGCCGGCACCCACATGGGTGGTGTTTTTCCAGATCATTTGCGTGTAATGTCCCATATCCAGATGATGATTGAATTGATAATTGTTTTTTTCAAAGATGGACTTTTCTTCATACCAATTTAAAGACGCTCGGACCGGTTCGAAGTTGTCACCGGAAGAGATCCAGTATAGATTTTCACCATAATTTTCAGGGTTCTTTTCAAGCTCATCCCGGTGCAAGAGTTTACATTTTTTCTTTTTTGCAAGATATTCCGCCCATTCCTGAGCGTAAGTTGCGATCGAGGCATCCCATATCAATGGCGGAACTTTAAATTCTGTTCTTGCTATATTATGATGAGTAAGAAAATCCTTTACTTGTTTATGAGAAAATTGACTTCCGGTTGGATCATATTGAATTTGTCCTAGGCTTGATAAGGATAAAAGAATAATATGGAGGAGTAATGAATATTTCAACGTCATGTTATTTCTACTAAAACGCACTTTCCTCTTTTTCGTTGTCATAAAAATGTTAACGTTTATTTTAAAAATTATGAACCCATCATAAAATGGGTTATTTAAAAAATAAATCGACAATTCCTTTATAAACTAACGTTCATTATTTAATTTGCTGCCAATCTCCTGCAAGGGAGAGCGATTGCCTTAACTTTCTTAACCCTTATTACTGCCATATGGATAAATCTATTTATCTGGCCGACCTGGATTCGGTCGGCCTAAAAGACATTGAACTGGTGGGTGGCAAGAACGCTTCTTTGGGCGAAATGCTCCAAAACCTTACCTCACTAGGTATTCAGATTCCAAACGGTTTTATCGTTACCGTAGCCGCTTACCGCGAGTTCATTCGTTTCAATAATCTGGATGAAACGATTCGCTCCATTATCAATCAAATTGATTTTGATGATATTGAATCGCTTCGTCGAGGGGGATTGGCCGCTCGCCAGCTTTTAAAAAATTCAAAATTTCCCAAAGAACTCAGTGAGGCTATCATCCAAAAATATCACGAACTGAGCCGTCGTTACGATCAGGAGGTTACGGATGTGGCGGTGCGTTCTTCCGCAACGGCCGAAGATTTGCCCGATGCTTCATTTGCCGGTCAACAGGAAACCTATCTCAACGTACGCGGACCTGCTTCTTTAATGAATGCTGTAAGAAACTGTTTTGCTTCCATCTTTACCGACAGAGCCATCAGCTATCGTAATAATTTCGGATATGATCATTTCAGCATAGGGTTATCCGTATGCGTTCAAAAAATGGTGCGCAGTGATCTGGGTGCTTCCGGTGTGGCCTTTTCACTGGATACAGAAAGTGGTTTTAAAGATGTAGTGGTTATCAATGCTTCTTTTGGTTTGGGTGAGATGGTAGTACAGGGTTCCGTTTCTCCGGATGAATATATTGTCTTTAAGCCCACATTAAAGCAAGGCTTCTCCAGTATTATAGAAAAGAAACTCGGCATCAAAGACCGCAAGATGGTTTATGTGGATAACCCGGATGAGCGCGTACAAATTATTCCGGTTGAAAAACCTTTGCAGGCGCGTTATACTTTAAAAGATGAACGCATTCTTCAGCTGGCAGACTGGGTGACTAAGATTGAAGATTATTACTCAAAGTTGAAAGGTCATTGGTGTCCGATGGATGTGGAATGGGCAATCGATGGAATATCGAAGGAGCTTTTTATTGTACAGGCCAGACCTGAAACTATCCACTCGCAAAAAGATTTTACCAAGATCACGGAGTTTGTGATGGATAACAATGCACCCCGTAAAACATTGCTCAAAGGAATAGCTGTTGGTGATAAAATCGGCACGGGAAAAGTGTCTATTTTATTCTCTTTAGATAAACGTGTTACTGAGGGGCAGGAATTTGCAGCCGGTGATGTGTTGGTCACTGATATGACCGATCCCGACTGGGAACCTATCATGAAAAAGGCATCTGCCATCATCACCAATAAAGGAGGAAGAACCTGTCATGCAGCTATTGTTGCCCGTGAGTTAGGCGTTCCGGCCATCGTGGGTTGCGGTAATGCAACAGACATTCTCAATGATGGTCAGCTGATCACGGCTTCCTGTGCTGAAGGTGATGAAGGTATTATATATGAGGGAAGCATACCCTATCAAAAGGTAGAAACCGATCTTAATGATTTGCCTAAACTGCATACACCCATCATGCTGAATGTAGCTTCTCCCAATATGGCTTTCCGTTTTTCACACTATCCCAATGCCGGCGTAGGGCTGGCCAGAGAAGAATTCATCATCAATAATTATATTCAAATCCATCCGATGGCTTTATTAAAGCATAAGGACCTGAATGATCCCGAACTTAGTAAGAGCATTCAGCAGATGATTCGCGGGTTTGAAGATGAAAGATCTTTCTTTATTCAGCGATTGAGTTATGGTATTTCCAAAATCGCTGCATCTTTCTATCCCAATAAAGTAATCGTTCGATTCAGTGATTTTAAGAGCAATGAATATTTTAATTTATTAGGAGGAAAATATTTCGAGCCACATGAAGAGAACCCGATGATCGGTTGGAGAGGAGCGAGTAGATATTACAGTGAAGCGTACAAGGAAGCATTCGGTCTGGAATGCATCGCGATAAAAAAAGTAAGAGAAGAGATTGGCTTGAAGAATGTGGTGGTGATGGTGCCTTTTTGCAGAACAGTGCAGGAGTTGTTGAAGGTGCAATCCGTCATGAAAGAATATGGACTGGAGCGTGGTAAAGACGGACTGGAAATGTTCCTCATGGCAGAATTGCCATCTAACATAATCATGGCTGAGCAGTTTGCCGATCATATTGATGGTTTTTCTATTGGGTCTAATGATCTTACTCAATTAACACTTGGACTAGATCGGGATTCATCACTGGTGGCTCATTTATATGATGAACGTAATGAAGCCGTCAAAGGCATGATAAGAATGCTGATAGAAACAGCCAAACGAAAGAAAGTGAAAGTGGGTATCTGTGGGCAAGGGCCTTCCGACTTCCCGGACTTCGCGGAGTTTTTAGTGGAATTGGGTATTGATAGCATTTCAGTGACTCCCGACTCAGTAGTGAAGACGGTTAAGGCTATTTCAAAACTGGAGAAAAAAATGAGCATTACGGCATAATATTTATAGTTGTCCGTCTCGCCTCAGTCGAGACTTTAGTCGGTTTGTCAGGTTGTCTGGGGTAAGTCAAAAGTCAAAGGGCAAAACCCAAAACTCAACTTTTAGGTTTTGACTTTTGGGCTTTGACTTAATCTTTATCTTGCAGTTGAAATCAATCTCTATACTATATTGAACTGGATCAATCCCTCTGCGGAATCATACGCTGAGCTTTTTACGAGTGAAGAAGATGTTGTATTAAAGGAGCTTCGGCTGCTGACGGAATCTCAGCATAAGGAACCTCACATGCTAAGTGGACCGGTTCAGGGAATATTCTTACAATTCATCAGTTCGCTAATACGTCCTCAACATGTTTTGGAAATCGGTACGATGGTGGGGTATAGTACGATCTGTCTGGCAAAAGGACTTGCCGAAGGCGGCAAGGTGCATACCATCGACAAGAGAAAAGAAGATCTGGAAATTGCGCGGCAGTTTTTTAAAAAAGTCGGTCTTGATCATTGTATTCAGACCTATGAAGCGGATGCGCTTGACCTGATTCCTCAACTGGATTATAACTGGGATCTTGTTTTTTTGGATGCCGATAAAACAGGCTATATATCCTACTACGATATGGTCGTGCCCCTTATACGACCGGGAGGCCTTTTGATTGCGGATAATGTGTTGTTTCATGGAGCTGTTCTTGAAGAAAATATCAAAGGGAAAAGTGCCAAAGCCGTTCATGCATTTAATGAGCATGTAAAAAATGATAAAAGAGTGCAAAAATTAATGCTGACTGTACGAGATGGTGTATATTTGATCCGGAAAAAATAATATCCTATCAACAACTAAAAGATATCTGATGAAAAAAATTAGCATCCTCTTCTTTTTTTTCATTTTCACCACCCATCTTATTGCTCAGAAAATTACGATTGAAGAATATGTCAATACTTATAAAGATATTGCCATGAAAGAGATGGTGCGTTCGGGAGTTCCGGCTTCAATTACACTCGCACAAGGGATTTTGGAAACGGAAAACGGCAACAGTGCGCTCGTAAAAAAATCGAACAATCACTTTGGTATTAAATGTAAAGAAACATGGACCGGGCCATCGGTCAGTCATGACGATGATGCGCCACAGGAGTGCTTCAGAAAATATGAGAATGCTATCGCCTCCTATATCGATCATTCCGATTTTTTAAGAACCCGCAAACATTATCATTTCTTATTTGATCTGGATCCTCTCGATTATAAGGCATGGGCTTATGGATTAAAGAAAGCCGGGTATGCTACCAATCCTAAGTATCCTCAGATTCTGATAAAATATATCGAGACGTATAACCTTCACGATTATTCCTTGTTGGCTATGGGTAAAAAGTCAGATGAACAATCCAGCCTTACTTTAAGAGAAGATAAAACGATTGAACAGACAACAAATATAGTTAGGCAAGTTCAACCGAAACAAGAGGATGTCGTGATTGCTGTAAACCCTGTACTCAAGTCTACACCCGTACTTCAAAAAGAGGTTGTAAATGTAAAGGTTGAGGAAAAACCAATTGACGCAGTGAATGATGCAATGGCTCAAAAACCTTTGCAAAAGCCTATTGATAAGGAAAAGGGAAAAATCATTACTAACACAAATAAAGTAATTCAGGGTGAAGCAGTAAGCACCGATATGAAAAAAGAGGAGATTGTAAATGTTGCCATTAAAGAAGTGCCTTCTGCCATAACGCAACCGACTATATATCCTTCCGGTGAATTTAAAATTAATGAAACGCGTGTAGTGTATGCTGATAAAGGGGTTGCCATCATGTCCTTAGCTTCAACCTATAAATTGCCCGTAAAATATATTTATGATTTTAATGATATAAGTGAGGATGTCCAAGCATTGTCTATGCCTCAACTCATCTACTTGCAAAGAAAAAGGAGAGTAGGGGCAGTAGATCATCATATCGTACAACAAGGAGAATCGTTTCATGATATTGCTCAAAAACAAGGAATCAGACTTGAAGCTTTACTTACTTTAAATCATATTTCAAAAGATCAAAAACCGGTTGTAGGTCAAAAATTATATTTGCAGTCAGAAGCCCCTGTTAAGTCGGTTGCGGACATATCTATGATTGAGGTGGGGGCTCATGTTGGATTCGTTGATGCCAAGTCTGATGATGAATACGAGGTGCATGTGGTACAGCCTAAGCAGACTTTATATGCTCTATCCAAGCAGTATAATGTAAGTATTCAGGAGTTAATGCAGTGGAACAATCTGTCAGATTCAGACATCAAAGAGGGGATGGAGTTAATTGTCAGTCAAAAAGATTATAATGTCTATAAAAGTACACGATAAGTATTTTGTTCCTTTTATGAAGGAGCAGGAGATTATTTCAAGGATCAATCAGCTTGCTGATCAAATCAATATTGACTATAAAGACAAGAAGCCTCTTTTTATCGCCATATTGAATGGCTCATTCATGTTTGCTTCCGATCTTTTCAAGGCATTACATATTGAAGCCGAAATTTGTTTTATTAAACTGGCTTCTTATAAAGGCACTAAATCCAGCGGCCAGGTCATCACAGCCATTGGCCTGGATACAGATATAGTAGATAGGCATGTGATCATTGTAGAAGATATTATAGATACGGGTAAGACGATGAATGAATTTTTACCTCAGTTGATGCATCAGCAACCCGCCTCTTTAAGTATGGCCGCCTTATTGCATAAGCCAACGGCTACTGTTTTTCCCGTAAAAATTGATTATCTTGGATTTGAAGTTCCTGATAAGTTCCTGCTGGGATATGGACTTGACTATGATGGGCTTGGACGGAATCTGAGAGATATTTATCAATTGGATACTAATACTGCTTAATGGATATTCCCCATCTTTTATCATTCTTCCAATGGAGTGATAAAAATCATGTATCGGAGTTCTCCCGAAAAAGTTTTTTTCTTTTTCAGGTAATGCTTCTCTTGTCTGTTTCGCCCAAAGCTCAGTATTATTTTAAAGGAGAAGTGGTCAATCAAGATAAAAAAGGACTCCCTTTTGTGCAGATTCGATTACACGCCAACAATCAGTTTTATTTTACAGGATCTTCAGGAGGATTTGGATTTCCATATCAGCAGACAGGGGATAGTGCTACGTTTTCACTGGAGGGATTTGAAGATGTCACTGTATATCTAGATTATAAGAGTTTTTTTACAATTCAACTGATCCCTTCGCCTTCCCGAAAGATTAAAAAGCAAACGGGCCTGCTTTCTATCATAAAAAATAAATCGGAAGCATATGATGGGTTTAAATTTGAAGCGGGTGAAACCTATTCCAGACTCACAGAAAATGATGTTACTTCCTCCAAAGAATTTCCTTCTATTTCTTTTTCTTTAAATATTGACAAAGCTTCTTACAGTAATATTCGAAGGTTTGTTAATCATAGATCTATTGTTCCATTTGATGCGGTAAGAATTGAAGAGATGCTAAACTACTTCCCGCAACAAGAAAGGAAGATCTCGGATGATTCCGTTTTTCATTTTCAGTCTCAAGTAACCCCTTGCCCATGGAATAATGCACATCGCTTATTATTCATGCAAATTCAGGCTAAGAAGGTCAATTTTGATCATTTGCCAGCTTCACATTTGGTTTTATTGATCGATGTAAGCGGATCGATGGATCTCCCTAACAGATTACCATTGCTAAAGACTGCCTTTCGCATGTTGGTGAATAGTTTGAGGGAATGCGACACGCTTTCCATGATTACCTATGGCGGATCTGTTACCGTTGCTTTAAAGCCGACACCTGGAAATGAAAAAGAAAAAATTTTAAAAGTAATTGAAGAGCTCAGCCCGGGTGGAGAAACCCCCGGAGAGTCTGCTTTAAATGCAGCTTATGAATATGCGCGTGTCAATTTTATCAAACAGGGGATCAATCGGATTATATTGGCTACTGACGGAGATTTTAATGTAGGAGCATCTACAGAAAAAGCATTAATGGATCTGGTGGATACCAAAAAGAAAATGGGAATCTATCTTACCTGTCTGGGTGTGGGTATGGGGAACTATAAAGACTCCAAACTAGAGGTGATGGCAAAAAAAGGGAATGGGAATTTTGCCTATATAGACAATGTGAAAGAGGGCGAAAAGATATTGGTTAAGGAGTTGATGCAGACTTTGTATGTTGTGGCCAATAATGCCTACCTGACAACAGATTTTGATACATCAGTGATTAAGAATTATCGTTTGATTGGATATGACAATCCTGTTGTAAATGATGTATATACTGAAAAAGTTTTGGAAGGTGGTGAAATCGGAACGGGGCATACGGTTACGGCAATTTTTGAAATAGAGCAACATGCAGGTATGGTCGTTCCGGATGCCAAGATATGTAAAGTTGAACTGGGATATCAGTTGTCCGATACGGGTAATGTGATTAAAAATGAATTTAGCTGTGTAAACAATTATCAGTCATTTGAAAAGTTAGATAGCAACTATTTATTTTTGGCTTCCGTCACAGAATTTGGCATGCTACTTAGAAATTCAAAGCATATTCAGAAAGGCAACTGGGATGATCTTGAAAAACAGATTACCCAATCAGCCCGAATTACCGATTACTGGCAAACTGAATTTGTGCAGCTGGTTAAACAGGCATCTAATATTTATCAGACAGGTAAAAAGAAGAAAAAAAAGCCTTTGTTTAAGAAGAAGGAAGTTGGGTAGATTTGATTTTATCTTCATCACCCTCCCCATCCTTCTCTATCCAAACTTCTGTACTGAATGGCTTCTGCCAAATGCTCCGTTTCAATTTCTTTGGATCTGGCTAGGTCTGCAATGGTTCGGCTTACTTTTAAAATGCGATCATAGGCTCTTGCCGAAAGATGCAATCTTTCCATCGCTGTTTTTAAAAGTTGCTGACCGGCTGAATGTATTTGGCAAAATTCTTTAAGTAGTCTACTATTTATTTGTGCATTGGAATACAGGCCTTCTTCGGTTTTAAATCTTTCAGCCTGTATACTTCGGGCCACAAGTACTCTTTCCCTAATATTGGCACTGGATTCAGTTATGGCTTGTGAGGAAAGGTCTTTAAAGGCGACAGGAGTTACTTCAACATGCAGATCAATTCGATCCAGCAGCGGACCTGATATCTTATTTAAATATTTCTGAACTACTCCGGGAGCGCAGGTGCATTCTTTTTCGGGATGATTGAAAAAGCCGCAGGGACATGGATTCATAGATGCGATCAACATAAACGATGCTGGAAAATCAATGGATACTTTGGCTCTTGATATCGTAACTCTTCTTTCTTCCATTGGCTGACGCATCACTTCCAACACTGTTCTTTTAAATTCCGGCAGTTCATCCAGAAATAAAACGCCGTTATGTGCGAGTGAGATTTCTCCTGGTTGGGGCTGTGTGCCACCGCCGACGAGTGCCACATCAGAAATCGTATGATGAGGCATGCGAAATGGACGTTTTGCTATTAAGCTGCAATAGTCCGGTAATTTACCCGCCACACTATGAATTTTAGTGGTCTCGAGTGCTTCCTGCATATTCAAAGGAGGGAGGATGGTGGGTAATCGTTTTGCCAGCATGGTTTTGCCGGCACCAGGCGGTCCGATTAGAATGGCGTTGTGACTTCCTGCCGCTGCAATTTCAAGCGCACGTTTAATATTAGCCTGGCCTTTTACTTCTATAAAATCAGAATCATACTCAAATTGTGCCTGGTAAAAAGCCTCTTTGGTGTCAATAAGAACCGGTTCCAAACTTTGTTGTTTGTTGAGGAAGGCAATGATCTCATCAATATGGCTTACTCCATATACGATGAGGTCACTTACCATAGCAGCTTCTCTTTCATTCGATTTTGGTACAAATAAAGCTTTGAAGTTTTCTTTTTTTGCCTGCATAGCAATTGGAAGCGCTCCCTTGATAGCTTTGATAGTTCCATCCAATCCCAACTCTCCTAACATCATGTAGGATTGTAGTATGGCGGGTTCGGTTAACTGATCTGTGGCACCCAGAATAGCCATGGCAATTGGCAGATCAAAGGCTGATCCGGTCTTTCGGATGTCTGCCGGTGCCAGATTGACAATTACTTTCGTTCTCGGAAAGTAATAGCCCCTATTTTTGAGTGCACTTTCAATTCGGAACTCACATTCTTTTACAGCATTGTCAGGTAATCCAACAATAAAAAAATGAGCGCCTGAGCTAACATTGACTTCTACAGTAATGGTGATGGCATGTACACCCATAATGGTGCTGCCAAAGGTTGTGATAAGCATGGTGTTTTTAGGTTAGGTGAATAACGAAGGTAGGAAATTTCATTACATGCCTCTTTTAAACTAATTTTTATCTCATTAAGCAGCATGACTTATTTTTATAAAATAAATGATCGGCATGAAATCAAATCAATATATATACATTGTCATTCTTATCTTGGTAAATTATTCAAGTAAGGGACAAAGCACTTTTTTGCCTCAGCAATCAAAACATTATTCTTTTATAGAGCGCCTTGAGATTAAATCATGTGGTGGGGATCAACTCTCTTTTACTCATATCAAACCACTTGAAAGTAAAAGTCTGACTGAGTCGGTAGAGAAATTGATCGCAAACAATAAAATGGACAGTAATGCAATGCCTTTAAGTAAAGTGGATGCTTATAATCTCACTAGTTTTTATCGTAATCATCTTGAATGGATGTCGGGCGATTACAGTCTTTATACATCGAAAAAAGCGGTTTTCAAACATTTTTATAAATCACCCGCTAATTTATTTGAACATCGGGGGGATGATTTTTTCATTGCCGTCAATCCTTTGATACAATACCGCCAATCGCAAGAAAAATTTGGCGGCAGTAATCTAAGTAATTTTGTTAATCAACGCGGACTTTCTGTAAGAGGACATTTAGGCAAGAAAATTGGTTTTTCAATGATGGCTATGGATGTTCAAGAAAGAGGGCCTGTTTTTTTTCGCAATTGGATAGATAGTTTAGGTGCTGTTCCGGGAGGAAATTTTTACAAAGTATTTAAAAAGGATGGAGTAGATTATATAGATGCCAGAGGATATTTTAGTTTTCAGGCCCATAAATATGTTGCCTTTCAGGTGGGATATGACCGCCAGTTCATTGGGAGCGGATACAGAAGTATGTTTTTGAGTGACTTTTCCGGCAATCGTTTGTTTGTAAAGATTAATACTAAATTCTGGAAGATTAATTATCAGAACTTATTCATGGAGTTACATGCTGGCGCAGCGGATAACAATACCAACAACTTAGTTCCTAAAAAATATGCGGCCATGCATCATGTCAGTATGAATATCACTCGATGGCTGAATGTGGGTTTATTCGAGGGGGTAATTTTCGGAAGAAAAGATCGGTTTGAATTTGGATATCTGAATCCGGTAATTTTCCTGAGAAGTATTGAGGGTAATCTTGGAAGTCGGGATAACGCTGTAGTAGGTGCTGATTTTAAATTGAATATTTTGAAACGTGGTCAGGTATATGGTCAATTGTTACTCGATGAATTTAATATTTCTAAGATGCGTCAGCAATCCGGATGGTGGGGTAACAAAACCTCCATTCAGTTAGGTTGTAAGTATATAGATGCGTTTTCCATTAAGAATCTTGATATGCAGGTCGAGTGGAATCGTGTACGGCCATTTACCTATAGTCATTTTGATTCTGTGTCCAATTATGCCCACTATAATCAACCACTTGCCCATCCTCTAGGAGCCAATTTCAATGAATATGTCTTATTGCTTCGCTATCAACCTATTCCTCGTTTAACAATGACCGGCAAAATTATTTATTGGCAGCAGGGGTTGGATAGCAGCATAACAGGTTATAATGCCGGCGGTAATATTTTCCGACTGAATAATGATGGACGTACCAATGAATTTGGGTATACTATCTTAAATGGAAGAGAACAAAAAGTGATGAACAGTTCTTTTCTTGTATCGTATGAATGGAAGGAAAATATTTTTTTCGATGCTCATATCTTACACAGAAGATCATCTGTTCAGGCCGGGAGTACCGGAAGTAACTTTATAATTGGTTTAGGATTTAGAATGAATCTATGGTTCAGGGATTATGATTATTGATCATCCCTCCAGATGTATACTAAAAACAATCATCCTAGCTTGCATTCGATCAATAACATTCGAATAGATCAGATTGGGGTCTCGGCTATGTACATTCGGTATGGTGTTACTTAATTTGACCTCAGGGCTGAATATAAAACTAGGGAAGTAAAAATTAAATCCAAATCCCAACTCATATCCAAAGGCTCCTTTCACTAGTTTAACCAGGTCTTCCGCTTTTCTTTTTTGACTATTGCTGGCAAGGTCATATTCATATTTGCCCCCTCCTAGTACATAGACTCTGAAATTAGAGATACGATCACTGTTGAATTTGAATTGAACGGGAAAACTAACATAAATGCTTTCGATTAGTTTTTCCTGAACAGGATCCTCATCGAACTTAGGATATTTTAAGTTATAAGTGATGGATCTGGAAGCAAAAATGAGGTGGGGATTCATTCTCAATTCAAGATGAGAAAATAATTTTAAGGTCCCTAATAATCCCAGACCAAATCCTCCTTTTGATGAAGGCGATACAGAATATACGCTATCTGTCTCCAGGAATTTTTTACTATGATTGAGATGGAAGCGTGAAATGTTGGAGCTTAACGTTATCCCAAAATAATATCTTTTCAGATCATGATCAGCCATATTCCATTCCTGTTGAGCCAATAATTGGTTAGGCAGATAAATGCAAAGGCAAATCAACAGGATTATTTTATTCCTGTATAAATAGTGCTGATGCCGAAAGAAAGTGGTTCGCATGAAGTTTGCTTAAATCCTGTTTTATACATCACCTTCAAAAAATCTTTTCCTTCCGGAAAAGCCTGGATGCTGTTATTTAAGTAAATATAGGCGGTTTTATTTTTTGTAAACCACCCGGCAAATATAGGGGTGATGTACTTCATGTAGATCTTATACAGATGGCTCCAAACCGGAATTTTTGGTTTGGAAAATTCCAAAACCACCAGTTGCCCTCCCGGTTTCAATACTCTTCTTATTTCTGATAATCCTTTTTCCAGATCTTGAAAATTACGCACCCCAAATGCTACGGTTACAGCATCAAACGAATCATTGGGATAGTTTATTGCCTCACTATCACCTTCTTTCAGGGTAATGATCTGATTCAGACCTTTATGGTTTATTTTTATTCGGCCGGCGTCCAGCATTTTAGAGCTTATATCAATTCCTGTAATGGTATTGGGATTTAATATATCGGCGGCCATGATAGCAAGATCTGCCGTTCCCGTAGCTACATCCAATATGGAAGAAGGATTCGAATTTTTCAACTTACTTAACGCCTTCTTACGCCATGATCTATCAATGCCGGCAGATAAAAAACGATTCAGGAAGTCGTACCGATGAGCAATGCTGTCAAACATGTCGGCTACCTGCGTTTTTTTCGCTTTGTCCGATTGTGAATCGGGGACGACCTCATCATGTGAATAGGAAACTGGCATATTGAATACAAAGGTAATGAAGTGCCGGCTGCTTCCATGCATTGTTGAAGTGTATTTATCGAATCAGGTAAGTAAATCGCTCCCTAATGAATGAGGGATAAAAGTTATCTTGCACCCATGAACATCATATCTGCACAATATGTTGTAAGCAGCCCTTCGGTTGAAAAATGTCCCTCTGCCGATAAGCCTGAATATGCATTTATTGGTAGAAGTAATGTTGGGAAATCTTCTTTGATCAATATGCTTTGTCGTCAGCAAAATCTGGCTAAGACCAGTGCTACACCCGGAAAAACACAAATGATCAATCATTTTTTGATTCAAAGTGAAGCAGAAGATAAAAAGGCGGCAAAGGTAACGGGCCGTGCATCATGGTATATTACAGACTTGCCCGGATATGGTTATGCAAAGGTAGCTCAGGGTCAAAGGGCACAGTGGAAGAAAATGATAGAAAGGTATCTCAGGGAAAGAACCAGTTTAGTAGTTGTTTTTGTGCTGATTGATGCGCGACATAAACCACAGGAAATCGACCTGGCATTTATTCGCCAGCTTGGTCAGTGGAAAGTTCCTTTTGCGTTGGCTTTTACTAAATCAGATAAAGAAACACAAAGATTGGTAAGTACTCATGTCAAACAATTTTTGATCACTTTGCAGGAGGAGTGGGAGTTTTTGCCCCCTCATTTTATTACATCAGCCGTAAAGCAAAAAGGAAGAAAAGAACTGCTTGATTTTATTGAGCAGTGTAATAATTCCATACAATAAATGGATCATGATTCTGAGACTACCAGTCTGAATCCATTGCCATGGATATTTACAATTTCCACCTTACTGTCATCTTTCAGATATTTTCTCAGTTTAGCGATATACACATCCATGCTTCTGCCATTGAAGTAAGTATCACTGCCCCATATCTTCTTTAGTGCAATATCTCTGGGAAGCAGATCATTTTTATATTCACAAAGCATTCTTAGCAGGTCGCTTTCTTTAGGAGATAATGTGGTTACCTTTCCCCCTTTAGATAATTCTCTGAGCTTAGGATTAAAATGAAAAGATGCAAAGTCGTACTCCATGTTTTCTGTTTCCGTCTTTGATTCCTCATTTCTTTTGAGAATTGCTTTTATCTTCATTAGCAATACTTCGCTGTCGAATGGTTTCGTGATATAATCATCAGCGCCCAACTTATAGCCGGTGATCACATCGTCTTTCATTGTTTTGGCACTTAAGAAAAATAAAGGGATATCCGGATCTACGTCTCTGATGGATTCCGCCAGTGTAAAACCGTCCATGTTCGGCATCATTACATCCAGCAGACATATATCAAATTTCTCTCTTTGAAAAGCGGCCAGCCCCAATCTTCCGTCTCGCTCCAGAGTTACCTCATAATCATTTAATTCCAGATAATTTTTTAATACATTTCCAAAATTGCTGTCATCTTCTACTAAGAGGACCCTTGGTTTATGTTCTGACATAGTAATCTATTTTAAGTTTTATTCAAGATCGTTAAGACAAATAAAGTTAAATCATTTAAACTCGCGAAAAAAAGGACTATCAATTATTTGTTAAAGATGAGATTCCCTTTTTCGTTCATTTTTATTTTTTCTTCCTGGATCAGATAGTGCATCACTTCTATTATTCTTTCTCTTTCCACTGCGGTAAATGGATTGAGTAATGATTTGATTTCGACGTCTCCGTTAGCAGTAGCTTCCTGTAAAAGAGTTGTAATGGATTGAAATGAGCTGAAGTCTATGGATTCTTTTTTTCTTTTTGCAATGCAATTATCACAGATGCCGCAGGTTTCTGAACCGGTATCCCCGAAGTAATTCCCCAGCATAACGGATCTGCATTTGCTTGTTTCTTTTGCGTAATCGATCATTGCACTTACTCTGCTTTCAAATTGTTGTTTTCTTAAGCCGATCTGTTGAGGTTGTACCAGCCATTCATCCGAAACCGGTCTTCCTTCAGGAAAACGAATCTGAGGACTTTGTTTTTTCGGCTGGTAGTGAATGATCCCGTGCTGATGCAATTCTATAAGCGCAGATGAAATGATTTCCTTGCTAACACCTAATGCTTTTGCGATGGTAAATTCTGAAATATTGACTGTCATATCCAGTATACCTCCATAGGTACGCAGCAGCGTTTTAATGACGGTTTCAAGTTCAGGTTGAGCTTCACAGAAAAATTCAATCGCCTCCCTTTCTACCCTAAATTCTACTCGTGAGGGTTGATGAAGTTTAGTGGCATAAATGATCCATCCTTCCTGTTCTAACTGCTGGAGTGCATATAAAGTAGATTGCAGGGGTAGTTCAAATCTTTCCGTAAAAATTTCAATATCGAAATCTCTCCATTCTTCTTCCTCAATGCCTAAGGGGATCTGAAGATAATTAACCAGACTGCGATATACATTTTTAATAAATTCAATGGAGGGATAACGGGTTTCTGAAAGCTCTTCTAAAGAAGCAATATCTTTTTCATTAAATAATAATAAAGCGTAAGATTTTTTTCCGTCACGCCCGGCTCTTCCTGCTTCCTGATAATAATTTTCAATGCAATCAGGTAGATCGTGATGAATAACCATGCGTACATCCGGTTTATCTATGCCCATTCCAAATGCATTGGTACAAATAATCACGGGTTTTTCATTACGCATCCATGCTTCCTGTTTTCGCATGCGTTCCTCTCCGGATAATCCAGCATGATAAAAGTCTGCATGAATACCCTGCATGATAAGTATTTCTGCTAGCTCCTGCGTTTTTTTTCTGCTTCGGCAATAAATGATACTGCACACATCGTTTTTAGTAAGCAATTCAATGATCTTGCCTGTTTTGGATGTGGTATGATAGGCTCTGAAAGATAATGCGGGACGCAAAAAAGAACCTCTGAAAATATAGGGTTCTTCCATCAGTAATCGTCGACAGATATCTTGCTGTACTTGCGGCGTGGCAGATGCCGTCACTGCAATGACAGTTACATCCGGCAACATGGATCTTATATCGGCAATCTTCAAATAAGAGGGGCGGAAATCATATCCCCACTGTGAAATACAGTGTGCCTCATCCACAGCAATCAGGCTAATTCCCAGGGAATAAATATATTCTTGAAACAAAGCTGTTTGAAGTCTTTCCGGAGAAACGTATAAAAATTTACAATTACTCTCACCGGCTGTAATTAATATGCGTTCTGTTTCATTTCGGCTAATCTCCGCCGTTATAGAGAAGGCAGTGATTCCTTTTTTTCGCAAGGCCTCCACCTGGTCTTTCATCAACGCAATTAGTGGCGAAACAACCAGGCATAAACCGTCCAGCGCCATGCCCGGCACCTGAAAACAAAGGCTTTTACCTCCACCCGTGGGTAGTAGGGCAAGTGTATCCTTTCCTGTTAAAACGGATCGTATGATATCTTCCTGCATGGGCCTGAATTGGTCATAGCCCCAATAGTGTTGTAGAATTTGATGAATGTCTTTCATGGTTAGGTTATTTTAGATCACTTTTTTGATGAAGAGTCTGACAGAATTGATAGCCAGC
>JBKCGY010000177.1:0-4949 GCA_046303015.1 Bacteroidota bacterium
GGATTTGATATCAAGTTATTCCAACTCTGGTCCAATCTGATTAAAAATGCCTTGGATGCCATGGAGGATCAGGCGGATAAAAAAATATCCATTCGGGGATATGCCACAGAAACTAACGTTAGAGTAGAGTTTTCCAATAACGGCCCTCAGATTCCGGCAGAAAATCTACAGAGAATTTTCCGCAAATTCTTTAGTACCAAAAGAACGAAAAGCGGAACGGGATTGGGCTTAAGCATTGTAAAAAATGTAGTCGAAACACATCACGCAAAAATTGAGGCCATCTCCGATCCTGAGAAAACAACATTTATTATCAACTTTCCCCTGCCTAACGCCTCCAAAAAAGAAATTCCTGCCTAAAGCACCTCACTCCTTTTTCAAACTCATGATTCAGACCATAATGGAAATTGCAGGACGGAAACTTTGGCAACTAAAATAGTTTCTTTAGTTTTGCGGCGCACATGGATACGCAACATAAAATATTACAAAATGCGAAAGAGTTCTTTATGCGCATGGGCATCAGAGCCGTATCCATGGATGATATTGCCAACCAAACGGGGATCAGTAAAAAAACGATTTATCAGTATTATGCGGATAAAGATGAACTGGTGGATGCCGTCATGAAAGAAGAAGAAGAAAGTGTACACCGAGATTCTCAAGAATGCTTTGCACTTTCAAAAAATGCTGTTGAAGAAATCCTTTTAACACTATCCAGGGTTTACACACGCTTTTCTCAAATGAATCCGCTTGTGATCTCGGATATGGAACGGTTTCATACTAAAGCCCATCAGCGATTTCAACAAATGAAGTACGACCATCTGTATAACGTGATACAAAAAAACATAAAAAGGGGGATTAAGGAAGGCTTGTACAGAAAAGAACTGAATCTGGAAGTCATAACCAAATATAGATTGGAATCGATCATGATTCCCTTCAATCTCAAAGTATACCCTCCTTCAAAATTCAGTCTGGCTGAGGTAACCAAAGAATTGATGGAACATTTTCTGATCGGACTGTCTACATTGAAAGGTCATGAACTCATTTTGAAATACAAGGAACAAAAAATAAAGATCGCATGAAGCAAAAAGTTTTCATTTTATCAATGATGACAGCCTTTGTCTGTGTTTCGTATTTGCCCACCATAGCACAAAAAAAATATCAGATCTCCGCTAAAGATGCGGTTAATATGTCCGTTGCCAACACGATCGAGTTGAAAAATCTTCGCCTTGATTCCGCTCGTCAAAAGGCGAAGAATCGCGAAATCACTGGCCTGTCTTTACCGCAAATAACTGGATCTGCGCAAGGTGCTCATTATCTCACTTTACCTTTTGTGCTTTTTCCGAGTACAGGACAAACAGACATATATAATGTACTGAGTAAAGAAGGGGTAAAAGACGGTAACGGGAATCCGATTCAACCTCAGCAACAATTCTTTGTTCAGGAATTCTCTTTTGTGCAACCCTGGAGTGTGAACGCAGGCATCACCATGAATCAACTGTTGTTTCAGCCCGAAGTTTTTACGGGTCTGATGGCGAGGAAAACGCTGATTGATTTTGCTTCTAAAAACATTAAAGTAGCGGAAGATAAAACGATTGAACAGGTACAAAAAGCATACTATCAGGTACTCATCGCCAAACAGCAGAAGGAGGTACTGGATAAGACGATTCAAAGAATTGAGAAGCTGTACAACGATCAGCAACAACTATACAAAAACGGATTCATAGAAAAACTCGACATTGATAAAACCACTGTTTCATTAAATAATATTCGCGCGTCTCAAACTCAATTAAGCAATCTGATCGAGCTGGGTTATGCTTCGCTCAAATTTGCGACCGGCGTAATGCAGGAGGATACGCTCGAACTGACAGATGTATTGACAGATGAATTAATTAAAGAAAATCTTCTGGAAGAAGAGATAGCGTATGAGAACAGAAGTGAAATGCAACTATTGAATGCAGCCGAGAAATTAGGAAAGCTTGATCTTAAAAGATATCAACTTGGATACATCCCCACCGTAGCCTTCTTCTATCAGTTTCAACAACAAGGACAACTTAATAAAAACTTTGCTGCTTTCAGAGGAAGCGACTGGTTCTGGTTCAACTCCAATCTGATTGGCCTCAGTGTGAATATTCCCATCTTTGATGGACTACAAAAAAAATATCAAATAGATCAAGCTAAGATCGCTTTGCAAAAAACCCGCAACAGTAAAGAACAATTCCGGCAAGCTGCTGACCTTGAACATCATGCCTCCCGTATCAATCTGAAAAATGCAATCATCAATATGGATATTCAGAAGAAAAATCTGCAACTCGCAGAACAGGTATATCAAACTACGAAAAAGAAATATGAACAAGGTATAGGTAATACATTTGAAGTACTACAGTCAGATGCTGAATTACAAAGAGCACAAGGCAGTTACTTTGAATCACTCTTCAATGCCGTTATCGCCAAAATAAATTTCCAAAAAGCCATTGGGAAATTGAGAAATTAAAAATTAATCATTTAAAATATACTGTATGCTGAAGACAACAAACATTATTGCCGTAATAACAGGATTGTTCCTTTTGTTCTCTTGTGGGAAAGGAGATGAAAAATCGAATACCCTTACCGCCAAGAAAAAACAACTGGAAGCATTAAAAAAGCAACAATCTTTGCTGGCTGCAGACATCAATAAGTTAGAGGAAGAGATCGCCTCCTTGGATACCTCAACTGCTTCGTCGGCTGGAAAGTTGGTTGGAGTATCCCCTGTAAACATTGAGGATTTCACACATTACATCGATCTCCAGGGAAAAATTGATGCCGATCAGGTTTCTTATATAGCTCCTCCTAACGGTCAGGGTGGTGTGGTTACTGAAATGTATGTAAAAGAAGGGGATCGGGTAAAGAAAGGTCAGCGCATCCTCCAACTCGATGATCGTTTGCTTAAACAACAGATCAAAGTGAGCGAAACACAATTGGGCCTTGCCAAGGAAGTATATAACCGCACCAAAAATCTTTGGGAACAAAATATCGGATCTGAAGTGCAACTGCTTCAGGCTAAAGCCCAGGTAGAAGCGTTGGAAAGAGGTATTGCAACGGCACATGAACAGATCCGTCAGTTTGCCGTTACATCACCCGTAGAGGGGGTTGTAGATCAGATCAATGTGAAAGTGGGTGAATTATTTACGGGCGCAAACCAGCTGGGATATCAAATTAGAGTAGTCGATAACCGAATCTTAAAAGCCATTGTTGAAATACCCGAAAATTATATGAATCGTGTAAAACCGGGTATAGAAGTGATCATTGAAGTACCTGATATTCAGAAAACATTTACAAGTAGTATTCGCCGCACAGCACAATTGATAAACCCAAATACTCGCACATTCACCATGGAAGCAGCGATCCCAGGAGGAGATGTTCGACCCAATTCGGTAGCCGCTATTAAAATAAAGGATTTAAATGTACCGGATGCTATTGTCATTCCACTCAACCTCATTCAGTCGGATGAAAAAGGGAAATATGTTTTTGTAATCAAGCAAGATGTAAAGGGGAAAAAGATTGCCGTAAAAAAACCCGTAATAGTTGGGGAAACATATGGTGATAAAGCACAGATCAGTGCAGGACTAGAGCGTAATGCTGTATTGATAACGGAGGGATATCAAAGTTTATATGATCAGCAGGAAGTAAGAACTGAATAAAAGATACCGATTCATTACCGAATATAATTGGCACAACATGCAATCTAATTTTACAAAAGGGTTAGTTAAAAAGTTTAAAGAGTTCATGCCCACCAGTTGGAGTGTGGATAATCGTACGGCGATCTATATCATGACGCTGATCATCACGGCCTATGGCCTGATCACATTCAATACCCTTCCGAAAGAACAATATCCTGACATTGTGGTACCTACGATTTCTGTAGCCACCATCTATGTGGGAAACTCTCCGGCAGATATTGAAAATCTGGTTACACGGCCTATCGAAAAACAAATAAAAAGTATAAGCGGCGCAAGAGTCATAAAAGTACAATCTACCTCACAGCAGGATTTCTCTCTGATTGTGGTTGAATTTGATACAGATGTCAAAGTAGATCTTGCCAAACAAAAAGTAAAAGATGCGGTGGAAAAAGCGCAAAGTGATTTGCCGCAAGACTTAACCAAACAACCCGATGTACAGGAATTTGCGTTCAGCGAATTGCCTATCATGTTTGTAAATATCAGTGGAGACTATGATCCTGTTAAGCTGAAGCAGTATGCTGATAAAATGCAGGATCGTTTTGAAGAGTTGAAAGAAATTACAAGAGCAGACATTGTGGGAGCCCCGGAAAGAGAAATCCAGATTCTGGCAGACCCCTATCGCATGGCCGGAGCCAGAGTTACTTTCAATGATATTGAAAATGCCATCCGAAGAGAAAATAATGATATCAGCGGGGGACAGGTAGAAGTGGGGAGAATGAAAAGAACCGTTCGTGTGAGAGGCCAGTTTGCCGGCGTAAAGGACCTAAATAAAATCATCGTTAAAAATGTTAATGGCGCCCCAATCTATCTGAGAGATATTGCCGACTTAAAAGATACGGTAAGAGAAAAAGAAAGCTTTGCCAGACTAGATGGAAAAAATGTAATCACAATTAATATCGTAAAGAGAAGCGGAGAGAATCTGATCGATGCCGCCGACCGTATTAAAGCCGCTATTGATGATATGCGATCAAACGATCTTTTACCCAAGGATCTCAAAGTAACCATTACCGGTGATCAAAGTAAACAAACCAAAACATCCTTTAATGAATTAGTGAACACGATCATCATTGGTTTTATTCTGGTACTGATGATCCTGATGTTTTTTATGGGCGTGTCCAATGCATTCTTTGTGGCCCTCAGTGTTCCGCTGAGTGTTTTTGTGGCATTTCTGTTTCTTCCGGTTGCAGACGCCATCGTAGGCACCGGTGTTACCCTTAATTTCATTGTACTGTTCGC
>JBKCGY010000178.1:0-2264 GCA_046303015.1 Bacteroidota bacterium
TGAGTTTTCCTCCAGCAACAGCATTTCCACCAACAAAAGTGATAAGCTCTTCCCAATCGGCAATAGACGGAACGTAATACCCCGACGGACAAACATTTTTAGCATTATTAATTACATGCCAATTATATAAATTACCGTAAATATTGGCATTCGCGATATCTCCTAGATAGTAGCAGTAAGCAGGCTCCGTTTGAGTGGACCAAGATGCATCATCTAGAACAAGCGAAATAGGCTCTTGATCTTTGTATTTTGTTACTTTCAAATTTTCCGTAAGCCATATTTGGTTTCCAATTGAAATGGTATTGTAGGTGTTTCCATCGACGTCAGTAACTGTTTGAGCATGGATAGAAATAGTACTTATGAATAAATAACTGAGTGTAAGGATTTTAATTTTCATGGCATCATTTTAATTTAGTTCCTAGTATTTTTTAATGGTGTAACTTCCTTGAATCTACTACAAAAATAGTTCAAGAACATTCATAAAAGAAAACTATTTTATTCATAAATTATATCTCATAGAAATCAATAAATAAAGAGATTTAGTGAAATACGACTTATATTTTAACTGTTGGCTCTAAATGTTCTCCAATGCTGAATAAGTAAATTCCTTTTTATAAATCCCCTAGATCGATACCGAAAATACAAAGCACCCCTGAGGGTGCTTACATTCTTATGCAGCAAGAATGGACTACTTAATCACAATTACAAATTCGATCCAATGTTTATTTAACAATCATATGAGGTGGTTTTGTCTGCAACAGATTTAGTTTCACCGTACTTTCTTCAAACTATTTTTTATTTGGTTTAGAAAGAAAGAATAAAACAGTATTGAGCATCAAAAATACAATTGGACCTCCAAGCATTTGGAATTGGGGTGGTGTTGCTTGAATGTGCGTGTAAATTGCAACTATTCCCCATCCAAAAATTGAATACACAACCCATTTACGATATGCAGGCATAAGAAGCCCTATTGCAAATGCCACTTCACTCAACCCAATAGGGAAACGCATCCACAGAGGATATCCCCAACTTTCTAAATTTTTGATTTGCATTTCAACGCCAAGAAGTTTTGTGATGCCTGAACCTAAAAATGCGAAGGCAAGCAAGCCTGCAAGTGCCCACGTAAAAATGTTTTTTGTTTTACTTGTCATATTTTTTTATTTAAAATTATTGGGCAAAAATAAAGCTCATGAAAAAAGTAGTTCTTAAGGTAGTTTAAGAAATTATTCTGACCGTAAGTTTTTTGCGTGACGCATTCAGATCGTTCGGAACTTTAATTTGCATCAATGTCAAATCTCTCTTTAACCAAATTTTATTCAAAATATTGATAATTTATTCTTGTTATAAATTTAGTTTTGATTTAATATCTTTTACTATAGCCTCGTTTTCATAAGGGTACTCTACGCCTGGCTCTGTTATCTTTGTATTAGGTAATTCTTCTTTAACAAACTTTCTTATTCGTATCCTTTGCTCTTCAAAATATCTTCCACCTATTAAAACAAGACTTACATTAGGTAGAGATTTTATTTTCGTAAAGCCTTCTTCTTCACTAAGAGCACCGTATATAGTTATATCTCCTATAGATTGAACAAGTTTAATGACTTCGTCTCGGCGATATGGATTTCCTCCAAATAGAACTATAACTGGCGCATTTTTGTTTTTCGAAACACTTTCTGATACTAACATAACTTTCAAATTTTAACCCCCCTTGTCATAGGCACTTCGACAAAAATGAGTTCCGCTTCTTCTGATGCTTTAATCTTTATTGTTTCTGTTTCATATATACCCAAGGCATCTCCTTCATTAAGAATGTAGTTATCAATAATTATGTTTCCAGATACACAATGAATGTAAACGCCATTACCACTTAGATTCATCATGTATTCAAGAGTAATATTTTTTTCAATTTGGCTCACACTAACAAAAGCCTCTTGATTGATTAAAGCCGAATTGTTCCTTCTATCGGGCGATAATGCCAATAAAATCTTATTCAGCTTATCAGCTGGCTCATATTCAAAGGTTTCGTGTCGTGGCTTAATGTTTTTTTCTTTAGGGTAAATCCAAATTTGATAACTATGGAAAGGTTCTGTTTTAGAAGTATTAAATTCGCTATGAACAATTCCAACACCAGCACTCATCGTTTGAATACAATTTACATCAACTAATCCCTCACTTCCCGTATTGTCTTTGTGAGCCTGTGAACCCGCAACCACAATGGTGCTAATTTCCATGTTTTGGTGGGGGTGCATACCGAAGCCTTCACC
>JBKCGY010000179.1:0-4469 GCA_046303015.1 Bacteroidota bacterium
CACTCCGGGTCTCCCACCCCACCCCCAATTATATGGATTATCCCAACGATTGAAACCGGTATTTCTATTATTGGTATAGTTACTCTCTGCCAGCAGAACTACTCCACCATCTTTCCTTATCATAAACTCTCCCAGATAATAATCATTAAAGGCGCCCTGCAGACTGTTATCCCCTTTGGCTATATTTTTTAATTCATCTGTGAAGGCAAACAACTTGAAATGTTGTGTCTTCATGGCCGAATAATCAAAATTCAAATAGATCAATCCTTCAATATTACCACGTCTTGATGTAGAATAAAAAGATGTCAACAAACAACGTCCATTATAATTATCGACTTTTAGTCTCATCTCATCTGGAAACACTTTGCCTAACAGCACCTGATTAACGAACAGGCTATCTCCATTGGAAGGAAACACACATATATCTGCCTTACTTACCTGATCTTTTTGTGCAGACTTCAATAAGGTTGAGAAAAGAAATACCCCTTGATTATCTACTGAAAATTGGGAAGGTATGTCCTTCTCACTATCTACCACATATTGAAAAGATGATATTAAAGGAAGGCTTAAAGAATCAGCAAAAGACCACAACTTAAAATCATAGGATGCAGAAGCATTATTCTTCATCTTAAACACAACCAAGCGTTTTTTATCTTCACTTATCAAAGAAGAGTAGATCACTTCCTTATTATTTGACAACGAAATTGCGGTTGTATCCATTACACTGGGCATGACAACGACCTTACCCTGCATGTCAAGTTTAGCCCTCATGCAATAAGCAATATTTTTTTTATGATACTGATAAACAATCAGAATACCATCCGACACCTTAAACGTCTCTACCGAAATCGTTTTCTCAGGTATAAAATCAAGATATACCTCTTCTTTTGCTTCCATATCTTTGTTGTAGATCGTGATCCGGTGTTCATTTCGGATCTGCTTGTACACATAATACTGCGAACCATGTTTACCGATAATTGCGTATTCCAGATTGCGAGCATCATTACGATCGGTAAGGGAATAGAATATTTTTTGAGCGGAAAGCCCTGAGGTTATCATCAAACAAAAAGAGAAAATAAACGTTCTCATCAGGAATGCTGTATTTAACTGAACAATAAATTTACGTCCGAAAAAGATAGTAACATCAATAAGTTATACTCCTCAATTCATATTTAACAAAAAACAATGGCAACAATCTGTATTACAGGGGGGAATGGAATGATCGGCAAAAAACTAACCGATTCTTTAACAAAGAACGATCACAATGTCATTATACTTACCCGCCATCCTGAAAAAGACACCCGGCCTCATGTGATCCAAAAAAAATGGGATATCCTTTCCGGCTATATTGATCCGGAAGCGCTTGCTCATACAGATGTAATTATTCATCTGGCCGGCGCCAATGTTGCTGAGAAACGCTGGACAAAGCAACGAAAAGAAGAGATTGTTTCAAGCAGAACAGAAAGCGGTCGTTTATTGGCAAAAGCCCTGCAATCAAATCCGAATAGGGTTAAAACCATTATTTCTGCTTCGGCCATCGGCTGGTATGGTCCGGACAGTGGAGAATTTTTTACAGAAGACATGCCGAACTACCCTGATTTTTTAGGAGACACCTGCAAAAAATGGGAGGAAAGTCTTCATCCCGTTAAAAATATGGGGATCAGATTGGTTACTCTTCGTATCGGAATCGTATTGAGCAATAATGGCGGAGCGTTGGCTGAATTTAAAAAACCGATACAGTTTGGCATCGCCCCTATTCTAGGCAACGGGAAACAAATCATCAGCTGGATTCATATAGATGATTTATGCCGGATATTTGAAAAATCAATGGCCGATATAACTGTGAATGGTATATACAATGCAACTGCTCCGCAACCCATCTCCAATAAAGACTTTATGCTAACCCTGGCAAACAATATGCGAAAGTTTTTCATACCCGTTTACGTGCCGGCTTTGGCTCTAAAAATCGTCTTGGGCGAAATGAGTATTGAAGTGTTGAAGAGTTGTACAGTCTCTTCTGCTAAAATCCAGGAAACAGGGTTTCAGTTTATCTATCCATCTCTTGAAACAGCCTTAAAACAGCTTAACCGATAACTTACAACTGACAACTGTTCAATTCCTCACCGGCTTCCCGCCTTTCAAAACGCTCTGTATCCTTTCCAGCGTTTTGCGTTCGCCACAAAGACTTAAAAAAGCAGTCCTTTCCAAATCAAGTAAATATTGCTCTGATACAAATGTAGGCTCACTCAAATCACCGCCACACATCACATAAGCCAGTTTTTTTGCCACCAACACATCATGATCGGTGGCATAACCACCCCGCCACATACCATGGATGCCGGCATATAAAGCCCCTAAAGCTGATTGCCCCAATACACGAATATCTTTTCTTTGAACGGGAGTTACATAACCCGCATCAAATAGCTGCAATACTTTTTCTTTGGCAACCGCAATACGTCGTTGCTGATTCATCACAATGATATCTCTTCCTTTGCGATAGATACCCATATCAAAAGCTTCATGGGCTGATGTAGCTACTTTAGCCGTAGCTATTTGTAAGAAGCGATTTTTTAACGTGATAGTCTCCGGTTCATCCGCATGCATTTCATCGGATGCCCGCAGCACATATTCTTTCGTTCCGCCACCTCCGGGAATTAAACCTACCCCCAACTCTACCAGACCGGTATAGGTTTCAGCAGCCGGACAACAGGCATCGGCATGCAGACTCAACTCACAGGCACCTCCTAATACTAATCCATGCTGAGCCACCACAACAGGCACAGAAGAATATCTTGCTCGCATGGTCGTTTGCTGAAACATACGAATCGCCATATCAAGTTCATCATATTCCTGATCTACCGCCAGCATAAAGATCATACCCACATTTGCACCAGCACTGAAATTCGGTCCATCATTGGCAATTACCAGTCCTTTGTATTTTTCTTCCGCTAGCTGAATAGAAGTGTTGATGCCAGTTAAAACATCTCCACCGATACTATTCATTTTTGTACTCCACTCCAAGCCAAGCACATCATCTTCCAAATGATACAACCGACAGGCACTGTTTTTCCATACGGTTTGATGCGAAAAATTATTCATCACAATAAAAGCCTGCGTATCATCTGAAACCGGCGTATATTTCTCTGTTAATGGAACGTAACAGTATTGCTTGCCATTTTCGGTTTTGTAAAAATTTTTATTACCCTTAGCCAGCATCTCTTCTACCCAACCTGCTACTTTATAACCTGCTTCTTTCATCAATGCAACTATCTTTTCAACACCCAGCAGATCCCATGTTTCGAAAGCACCGATCTCCCAACCGAAGCCCGCCATCATAGCATCATCAACGCGATATAGTTCATCACTGATTTCAGGAATGCGATGGGATATGTAGGAGAACAAAGCAAAATGAAACTGACGATAAAACTGTCCGGCTTTATCATTGCCAGCAAACAAAATCTTTATTCTGCCTTTAAGATCATCGACTGTTTTAGCCGTATCAACGGAAGCAAATTTTGCTTTTTTCTTAGGGCCATATTGAAGTGTGGAAAGATCCAGTGTCAATATCTCCTTCGCACCTGCTGTTCCCTTAATCTTTTTATAAAAACCCTGTCCGCTTTTATCTCCCAGCATATTTTGCTCCACCATTTTTTGCATCCAAGAAGGGATATCAAAAACCTTTTGCGCTTCATCGTTTGGACAATTATCCGCTACCCCTTTTGCCACTTTTACCAGGGTATCCAATCCCACCACATCAGCGGTACGGAAAGTGGCTGATTTTGGGCGACCAATGATCGGTCCGGTCAGCGTATCCACTTCGTCTATGCTTAACTGTTGGTTTTCCATGGCATGCATGATGGCCATCATGGAAAACACACCGATTCGATTTGCGATAAAGGCAGGCGTATCCTTACATAAAACGGTTGTTTTACCCAATATCAAATCTCCGTACTGCAGAAGAAATTTGATCACTTCCGGATCTGTGTACGAAGTCGGAATCACTTCGAGTAATCTTAAATAGCGAGGCGGATTAAAAAAGTGCGTACCGCAGAAATGTTTTTTAAAATCATCCGATCTCCCCTCAGCCATCAGTGAAATAGGTATCCCTGACGTATTGGAACTTACTAAGGTTCCGGGTTTTCTGTATGTTTCAACTTTTTCAAAAATCTGTTGCTTGATATCTAGTCGCTCTACCACCACTTCAATGATCCAGTCACAATCGGCAATCTTTGCGAAATCATCGGTAAAATTTCCCGTACTTATTTTTTTGATTACATCGGTATGATAAACAGGAGAAGGATTCGATTTGATAGCTGTCAGCAAAGCATCATTGACCAGTTTGTTTCTTTCTTTGGGTGAAGTAGAAGCTTCCTGCTCCTTACCGATCATATCCAGCAATAAAACTTTTAATCCTGCCCCGGCTAAATGACAAGCAATACGACTACCCATGATGCCACTGCCTAATACAG
>JBKCGY010000180.1:0-2324 GCA_046303015.1 Bacteroidota bacterium
TCAGTGAGATTTTTTGCTTTAATGGTATCTTCTACTTTACGGACAATCAGCTCTGCTCCCACTTCTTTCGCCAGCCAGTCGCGGTATTCCAGAGCTTCCGGGAAATTATGGCCGGTGTCAATATGCACTAATGGAAAAGGAAATTTTCCAGGCGCGAAAGCCTTGCGTGCGAGTTGCACCAGTGTAATGGAGTCTTTTCCGCCACTGAATAACAAAGCCGGACGCTCAAATTGTGCGGCCACTTCGCGAAAGATATGGATGCTTTCCGCCTCGAGTTGCTGTAGATAATCTAATCTGTATGCGCTCATAATCTTAATACTCTATACTTTTAGTAGATTTTAGGGTGCAAAGATGCAACAAAATCTGTTCTTTTTCTTCAATTTTTCTCTTCTAATTTACATAAGGGTGCGAGATTTTCTCTACATGTACAAAAACAATATCTTACTCTTTCAAGTGTACTTTATTAATTTCTTTGTCATTGCTACAAAGAAAGTAACCAAAGAAAAATCTAGGCAAACCCGATCGCTCCGCGCGTTTTGCCTTGCCAGCACCACTTACCGACTACCAGACAACAAAGACAACAGTCCCGAAAGCATTCGGGACGGACAACTATTACAACTTAGCTATTTTGTATGCAACCCACACTCTTTCTTGCTATTGTCTTCCCACCACCAGCGCCCTGCACGAAAATCTTCCCCTTCCCGGATGGCGCGGGTGCAGGGCGCACAACCGATGCTCACAAATCCCTTATCGTGCAACACATTATACGGCACTTGGTTGTCGCGGATAAAATCTTTTAACTGATTCCATGTCCAGTCAAGAATGGGATGATATTTAATGATCTGATTGCCCTCATCCCACTCCACTTTATTCATTTGCTGACGATTGGCACTTTGTTCGGCTCGCAGACCTGTAATCCAGATTTTCTTTCCTTTCAACGCACGTTTCAATGGCTCCACTTTACGAATATGGCAACAAGATTTCCTGTGTTCTACGGATTCATAAAAAGCATTCGGTCCATTCTTCGTGACATATTCCTGCAAAGGAGCCGCTTCCGGATAAAAGGCATGAATGGGCTTCTTATATGTTTCTAATGTCTGTCTCCAGGTACTGTAGGTCTCTGTAAACATTCTTCCCGTATCGAGCGTAAAGACATTGATCGGAAGATCTGCAGAAAATATCAGATGACTGATCGCCTGATCCTCCATACCAAAACTGGTAGAGAAAATACTGTCGGCTGCATAGTGCTGAGCAACATAATCCAATCCTTCGGCAGCAGACAATTCCTGCAGTGCGACACTTAACTGATGAAATTCAGAATTTTGCATGTGTTATAATTGTAAACCGGCTAATTCCAGACTTTTCTTTTTCAACTTACGAATCTCGACGTCTTCAATAATCGGATCGGGTTTCAGAATGAGAGATATGCCATTCTTTCTCCACCAGTCGTTCTTTAATAATTCTTCCGCATGAATAACCCCTACCAGATATTTCCTTTCATTCTCTGCATGATACTCTTCAATCCATTCAAACTTATCTTTCGGAACCTGATCCCATTCGTCGAAGCTTAAATAGACTTTCAGATAATAATCATTCGTCAATTCATTGGGCTTATGGTAATATAATTTCTTATACTCATAATGATACCCATAACGCAAAGCAGATATATCGCTCAACACTGCAGATGCCGTAGGAAAAGAACCGGCACCTTTGCCATAGAAGAACTGCTTATCAGAGAAAGAACTTTCCAACACCGCTCCATTATATTCATTTTTCACGAAACTTAAATGATCTTCTTGCTTCACGAACTGTGGTAATACAAAAGCGGCAACTTTTCCATTCTGCAATTTTTTCGCCTGTCCCACCAGACGAATTTCAAAATGCTTCTCTCTGCCCACATCCGCATCTGATCCATTGATGTTCTGAATTCCGGTAAATAATAAATCGGTTGGTTTCACTACTACTCCATAAGCGTGCAACAACAAAATCACCCATTTATTCAGCGCATCCCATCCATCAACGTCCAAAGTCGGATCTACTTCCGCAAAACCCAATTGCTGCGCCTGTAATAATGCTTGTTTGAAATCAAGTTTATCTTCAAACATTTTGGTAAGGATATAATTCGTGCTTCCATTCACAATGCCTCTAAGGCCATGTAATAAATCGTTATCATAATACTCTTCCAGATTACGTATTACCGGAATAGAAGCGCAGGCAGAAGCTTCATACAATAGTGACAAACCTGTTTTTTTCTGAAGCTCCAGCAACTCAGGCAAATGCTCCGCAATCATCTTCTTGCTGGCACTCACCACTTCTTTTCCGTT
>JBKCGY010000181.1:0-2388 GCA_046303015.1 Bacteroidota bacterium
ATATGATTAACAAATGAAGCAGGAAACTTATAATGGCAATGATCAATATGATTCGTTCACTCCTTTTTTGAGTTTTTTCTGAAAGCAGCTTTTGATAAATATATTCGAAGTTGTAGAAGGACATATTTAAAACAATTAAGTTTATGATACAGTCAAATTGATTCCAATCATCAGCCCTTCTATCCAAAATGCATGCCCCGTCTGATATCAGAGAAAAAATGCTTTTAGCACGCTATAGCATGTAGACTCACATGATAAACGTTTATATCCGTGAATTTGTTCAAAATTTCTTTAATTCAAAAGCAATGAACCCTTATTTCCGGTTAAATACGGGCTATTCTTAAGTTAGTCGCTTGCTTACGGATGCAAACAATGACATGGCGAGACCTGTTTGTTATCTGCTTACTGAATTGTATTTTTTTCTTCCAGTACCATCTGCTCTCTGGAAGCTTTCGCATACGCGGCAAAGTCCTTTGCCTGTTGTAGATATTCATTCGCAAAACTTTCAGAAGGAGCGATATCATTCATACGCAATACCACCGCTTTGAAACTTTCGGCAGCTGTATATAAACCGGCTTGTGTGAAGGTCTTGTCGAAATCATTTAATATACCATGCTGCGTATTACATTGAACCCCTTTTTGAAGTAATAAACCTTTGGCTGCGTGTACCTGCGCAGAATAAGCATGATAAATGCCATCTGCCCATGCTTTATTGGATAAGCATTCAATTGCATTGTTTATTTTTTCTTCTGCTTCGAGGAATAAAGTGGCTACGAGATCGATCATAACACCGGCACATTCACCCACACCAATGGCAGTAGCAAATTTTTCCTGCTGTCCCCAGTCGATATAATCTTCGTCGAGAATACTTTCCAGATCGGCCAGTGGTTTTAATAATTCATAATAATAGCGATCTCCCTTTTCGGCACTGTAATCCAAAAAGCTTTTACCACCTCCGCTCTTTTCGAAATCATTTAGGATATACCGCAATACTTCTGTTGCGCGTTTGCTCGGAACTTTAATCACTTTATCAGCAATTCTTCCGGCACCATCACCCAAAACTCCGCCTCCAACAAGAACTTGTACGGCAGGTAATACTTGTCCTTTTGCTTTTAAGGAACTTCCGTGAAAGCCAATGGAAGCCATACCATGCTGACCGCAACTATTCATACAGCCGCTGATCTTGATCTGCAATTCTTTGTTATACAGATATTGAGGATATTCTTCTTCAATCACTTCAGATAAAGCAAGTGCCGTAGCGGTACTATTGCTAATGCCGAGGTTACAGGTATCTGTACCCGGACAAGCCGTAATATCCGCCGTGCTGCCAAAACCGGCTGCAGCAAATCCTTCTGCTTCGAGGACTGCATAGATATATTCCAGATGATCGGGTTTGATGAATCGGAATTGCAGACCCTGATTAACGGTTACGCGCACATCATCACCAATGACATCTTGAAGCTGATCCATTAAACGGCGACTGCTGTTGGAACTGATGTTACCATTTGGTACACGAACATATACGGCAACAAATCCTTCTTGTTTTTGAGGGATTACATTAGTATTCTTCCAAAGTTCATACTTAAGCTGATCTTTTGCTTTCAAATCAGATGTTAACTGATAAGAGGGGAGCGCAGCCGGTTTGAATGCTTCCGCATCTACAGGGTAACGTTGATGCGTAAGCGCTTTTTGTTCAGCTACGACCAGTTCATTAAACGCATCAATGCCAATTTTTTGTACAAGAAATTTAATACGGGCTTTATGACGACTATTTCTTTCACCATGACGATCAAATACGCGAAGTACGGCTTCGAGATATGGGATCAGCAGATCCGCTTCTAAAAATTCATGCGTAGCAATAGCGAGGTGAGGTTGTGCACCGAGTCCTCCTGCCACAAGTACCTTAAATCCTCTGACTTCTTTCCCGTCTATTATATTTACCTTAGGAATAACGCCTAAATCGTGCATGAAAGTGAGGGCTGTATCTTTATCCGTATTACTAAAGGCAATTTTGAATTTGCGTCCCATTTCTTGGCAAACCGGTTTGCGCAGGAAGTATTCAAACATCGCATGGGCATAGGGCGTAATATCAAACGGCTCTTCGGGGTCTATACCCGCTGTATCGGATGCCGTTATGTTACGAACGGTATTACCGCAGGCTTCTCGAAGGGTAACATTATCTTTTTCCAGTTCGGCCCATAATTGAGGGGTACGATCCAGACTTACAAAATGAATCTGTATATCCTGACGGGTTGTAAGATGAAGATTGCCGGTAGAATATTCATCGGAAACGGCTGCAATTCTTCTCCATTGTGCTAAGGTCATTTTACCGTAAGGTAATTTGATACGTACCATTTGCACGCCTTGCTGACGTTGTCCGTACACACC
>JBKCGY010000182.1:0-8184 GCA_046303015.1 Bacteroidota bacterium
ACGTCTTTTCTGTAATTTTACATCTTTCAAACAACGAAAAGTATACATGGCTCAAAAATTAACAGCAGCAATAACGGCAGTAAGTGGATGGGTACCCGAAGATAAGCTCACCAATTTTGATCTGGAGAAAATGGTAGATACCAATGATGAATGGATACGTACCCGAACAGGTATTACCGAAAGAAGAATACTTAAGACGCCTGGTTTGGCCACCTCAGATATGGCGGCCCCTGCTGTTCTCGAACTTTGTAAAAAAAGAGGTATTGATCCGACAGAAATAGACTGCCTGATTGTTGCAACCGTTACCCCGGACATGGTCTTTCCGGCCACCGCAAATATCGTTTGTGACAAGATTGGTGCCTTTAATGCCTGGGGCTTTGACCTTAGTGCCGCCTGCAGCGGGTTCTTATATGCCCTGACTACAGGCACCTCCTTCATAGAAAGTGGCCGATATAAGAAGGTTGTGGTTGTAGGCGCCGACAAAATGAGTTCCATTGTGGACTATACAGACAGAAACACTTGCGTACTATTTGGAGACGCTGCTGCAGCTGTTTTACTGGAGCCAAATGATGAAGGATTCGGAATTCTGGACAGCATATTAAGATCAGACGGATCGGGCAGAAATTATTTACACATGAAAGCCGGAGGATCTCTGCGACCAGCCTCTATGGAAACGATTGCCAACAAAGAACATTTTGCCTATCAGGAAGGGCAAACCGTTTTCAAATTTGCGGTCAAAGGGATGGCCGATGTAAGTGCTGAACTTTTAGAGCGCAACCAACTTACCGGAACAGATATTGCCTGGCTGGTTCCCCATCAGGCCAATCTGCGTATAATTGATGCTACAGCTAATCGCATGGGGTTGGATAAAGAAAAAGTAATGATCAATATTTCCAAATACGGGAATACAACAGCCGCTACCATTCCGCTTTGTTTATGGGAATGGGAAAAACAGCTGAAGAAAGGTGACAATATAGTACTTGCAGCATTTGGCGGCGGTTTCACCTGGGGCGCTACGCTGGTGAAATGGGCCTATAATGGGTAATAACTTTTGAGGGTTGGCTTTTGAATTTTGACTTAACTTGTATCATGGATTTGTCAACACGTCTCATTCACGAAAACATTATAGACAATAAGGAAAAAGCGGTTGTGTCACCTCTGTTCCTTTCAACCACATTTGAAAGAGGCGCATCCGGAACGGATTTCCCCGGCGGATATATTTACAGCCGCTATAATAATCCCAATCGTCAGTCGCTCGAAGAAAAAATCGCTGCTATGGAAGAAGGTGCAGCCTGCATCAGCTTTGCATCAGGAATGGCGGCTGCCAATGCTATTTTTCAAAGCTTGCAGAGCGGCGATCATATCATCATGCCCGATGATACCTATTTTGCTGTAAAACATCTTCTCGATCTGGTTTTCTCTCGAATGGGAATTAGCTATACGGCCGTTGATATGACAAAAACGGAAAATGTAATAGCACAAATCAGAAAAGAAACCAAACTGATCTGGATCGAAACGCCTTCTAATCCATTATTAAAAATAACCGACATAACTGCAATCGCTGAAATCGCCAAACAACATCATTGCATTACAGTCGTGGATAATACCTGGCCTACGCCCTATTTTACCAAACCACTGAAATTAGGCGCCGATATTGTTTTGCACTCTACCACTAAATATCTGGGTGGTCATTGTGATATTTTAGGTGGCGCATTGGTATTTAATGAGCCGAATGAAAAATATCAGCTCATCAGAGACTTGCAGCGCTTAGGCGGTGCAGTCCCCTCTCCTCACGATTGCTGGATGCTTTGCCGAAGCTTAAGTACATTCTCAGCCCGCATGCCCATCCATGCCCGTAATGCCATGCAGCTGGCTGAATTTCTCGAACAGCATGATACCATTGAAAAAGTCTTTTATCCCGGTCTGCCCAGCCATCCACAATATGATATCGCCCGACAACAAATGAAAGATGGATATGGAGGAATGATGTCTGTTTTGATTAAAGGAGATAAAACAAGAGCACTTTCAGTTGCCGGCAAGCTGAAATTGTTCAAACACGCTACCAGTCTGGGCGGCGTGGAAAGTCTGGTCGAACATCGTCAATCCATAGAAGGAATACATACTACGACACCTGATAATCTCCTCAGAATATCGGTTGGGATTGAACATATTCATGATCTGATCAGTGACTGGGAAGAAGCGTTGAAATAGTTATAGGTTATTGGTTAAATTGTCAGGACCAACAACCTTTTGGTTTTGACTTTTCCCCTATGACTTAGCTTCATCTTACTTTCAACCTAAATTTATCTTCGCATTACAATTATCTTTGCCGATCCGAACATACTAAGATTGCATTATGACAATAAGCTACAACTGGTTATTAAATTATTTACCCGTTCATCCCGATCCGGAAAGATTAAGCCATATACTGACCTCCATCGGACTGGAAGTGGAAAGTATGACGCCATTTGAAAAAGTAAAGGGCGGCTTACAAGGATGCGTAATAGGTGAGGTAATCGAATGCGAAAAACATCCGGATGCAGATAAGCTGAGCCTTACAAAAGTGAATATCGGCACCAACGAAATTCTTTCTATCGTTTGCGGAGCACCCAATGTAGCTAAAGGGCAAAAAGTAATTGTGGCTACGGTTGGCACAACCTTATACCCAAGCAGTGGCGAGCCGCTCACGATAAAAAAAGCCAAAATCAGAGGAACGGAAAGCTTTGGAATGATCTGTGCCGAAGATGAACTGGGTCTGGGTAATAGCCATGCGGGTATTCTTGTATTGGATAACAACACCATTGCCGGTACTCCCGCAGCCGAACATTTCCAATTGAAATCCGACTGGATCTACGAAATCGGTCTCACCCCTAATCGCATGGATGCCATGAGCCACCTGGGTGTAGCCAGAGATGTACTGGCCTATACCAATTTCCACGACAAAAGAAATGATCAGGTCATCTCTCCCTATCCCACAAATTGGAAAACAGAAAATAAAACCAACCCCGTATCCATAAGCATCGAAGATCCCACTGCCTGCCGTCGATATGCTGGCATCAGTATTCAAAATGTAACGGTAAAAGAAAGTCCCGACTGGCTCAAAGAAAGACTGCAAAGCATTGGACTCAAACCCATCAATAACATCGTTGATATCACCAATTTTATTCTCCACGAAACGGGGCAACCTCTCCATGCTTTTGATGCCGACGCTATTACGGGTAATAAAGTCATCGTAAGAAAAGCAAAATCCGGAGAAATACTCCGAACGCTGGATGACAAAGAAAGAAAACTGGATGCAGAAGATCTGATGATCTGCAATGAAAATGAAAGCATGTGTATAGGTGGCGTTTTTGGGGGGCTTACCAGTGGCGTTAAAGAGACTACTAAAAATATTTTTCTGGAAAGCGCCTGGTTTGATCCTAAAACTATTCGCAAAACATCATTCAGACATCAGCTGAGAACAGATGCCGCTACCCGCTTTGAAAAAGGAGTCGATATCAGCAATACCGTTCAGGTTTTAAAAAGGGCAGCCCTGCTGATTCAGGAATTATCGGGAGGGAAAATCGCAGGAGATATCACAGATATTTACCCGGCACCGGCCGAAAAACCTCAGATCGCAGTTCGATTTCATTATCTCAAAAAGATCAGTGGCAAAAATTACCATCCCGATCATGTAAAAAAGATCCTCACCTCCCTGGGCTTTGAGTGGATCAAAGAATCCATCGATGAGTTTTGGGTGTCGCCACCTTATAGTAAAACCGACATTCATCTGCCGGCAGATATTGCGGAAGAAATTATGCGGATCGATGGCCTCGATCAGGTTGAAATCCCTTCTTCCATTACCATGTCGCCCTCACTGGAAATAAACCGAACCGCAGCAGCCCTGAAAGAAAAAATAAGTAATTACCTGACCGGGAGCGGCTTTCATGAAATCCTGACCAACTCAATTGTAAACAGTCAGTGGTACGATGAAGGCACGCTGAAAACGGGCGTAAAAATGCTGAACAATCTGAGTGCAGATTTAGATATGATGCGCCCCTCCATGCTGGAAAGCGGACTTCAATGCATATCATTCAACCTGAACCGAAAAAACAACACCCTGCTTCTGTTTGAATTTGGTAAAGCTTACCATGTAAATGAAAAGAATGAGTTTGCCGAAACAGAACAATTATGTCTTTATGCTACCGGCAAAATCGATAAAACATGGAATCAAAGTATAAAGGCGCTGGACTTCTATTTTCTGAAAGGATTATGTGAAAATATCCTGTCGCAAATTGGATTGAAGAAGGTTGCACTCTGTAGCACCGAAGGTAAATCATGGGTTGCCCGCTCAAAAGGGAAAACACTCATGGAACTTTCTGTGGTTCCCAATCGTTCCAAAAAGTTATTTGATATCAAACAGGAAGTGGTATCGGCTGTATTTTTCTGGGAAAACTGTATCGAGGCTGCTTCTCAAATTTCCGCCCGGATCAAAGAACTACCCAAATTCCCCTTGGTAGAAAGAGACCTTTCAATGGTGGTTCCCCAAAATTTACCATTTGCGAAAATTGAGGAAGCCATTCAAAAATGTAAAATAAAAAAATTAAAAAATATCCGCCTTTTTGATGTGTTTGAGAATGAAAAATTAGGAGCTGACAAAAAATCGATGGCCTTGAATTTTCATTTTCTGGACGAAGAAAAAACAATGACAGACAAGGATACAGATCAGATGATGCAGCAGATCATTCAGCAGCTCGAGAAAGAAGTACAGGCGGAAATCAGAAAATAATTTTATATTTTGTCTTGATTTTCATTTTATATGAAGGAATGGCAACAATCCATAAAGAATCTTCAGCAGCATGTCGGACAGTTGATCAAACAAAAAGAACAGCTGGAGAAGGATTGTAAGAAAAAGGAAGAAGAATTACGTCAGCTAAAGGAAAAACTGGAATTAAAAGCGAAAGATTCAGAGGTCATGGAAATGCAGTATGCCATGCTGAAAGCGGCACAGAATATGCTTTCTGATTCAGAAAAAAAAGAGCTGGAAAAAAAACTACAGTCTTTTATTGAAGAAATTGATCTCTGCATTGCCATGCTCAGCAGATAAAATAACAAATAAAAAATGGACGCGCTTATCCCCATCAATATTCTTATCGGCGACAGAAGCTACCGTATCAAAGTGGCCTCTGCAGATGAGGAGGCTGTTCGTAAAACCGTAAAGCAGATCAACGATAAAATCATCGAGTTTAAAACCGGCTTTGCTGGAAAAGATATGCAGGATTATGTAGCGATGGTACTGGTATGGTATGCCAGTCAGGTCAATCAGCAAACTTCCGCCTCTCAGCAAATAGAACTCAACGAACTGCAGCAGGAACTCAAAAAATTGGAAGACCGACTGAAAGAAGCCCTGTAAAAGGTCTTTCTGTTCAACACTTCTGCTCTCCATAAAATTTAGTAAGTTTGTTTTTTATTTTTCTGTATGAACAGTTTTGACACCATATGCGTGAAAACAGTGCGGAAAGAATCATTTAAATCTATTCAAAACAATGGAACCCACAATTTTATATGTAATCATCGGTATAAGTGCCCTGGCAATCGGAATTGCAGCGGGTAAACTTATTTTCTCAAAAAACACGGAAAAACAGGTTAAAGACGCAGAATCTCAAGCGGAAAGTATCATTAAAGAAGCTCAACTGAGAGCGGAAACCATCAAGAAAGAAAAAACGCTGGAAGCGAAAGAAAAATTTGTGCAGCTAAAAGCTGAACACGACCGCGAGATTTTGGAAAAAAACAAGAAAATTAGCGACACGGAGAACCGAATCCGCCAAAAAGAGCAATCCATCAACCAAAAAGAAGGAAATCTTGATAAGCAGATTAAGGAGAATGAGGCCATCAAAGAAAATCTTAACCGGCAGATTGATGTCGTAAATCAAAAACGTACCGAGCTCGAAAAGCATCAGGAAGAACATATCCGTCGCTTGGAAAAGATCGCCGGACTGAAAGCAGAAGATGCTAAAAATCAATTGATTGAAAGTCTGAAACAGGAAGCACAAACAAAAGCGCTCGTGTATCAGCAGGAAATCATTGAAGATGCCAAACAAAAGGCCAATAAAGAGGCCCGTAAAATTGTCATCCAGACGATTCAGCGTACAGCTGCCGAGCAAACCATTGAGAATACAGTTACCGTTTTCCAGCTGGAATCGGATGAAATTAAAGGTCAGATCATTGGTAGAGAAGGAAGAAATATCCGTGCAATCGAAGCTGCTACGGGTGTGGATCTGATTGTGGATGATACACCGGAAGCAATCCTTTTATCTTCATTCGACCCTCTGCGTCGTGAAGTGGCTCGTTTGAGCTTACAAAGACTGGTAGCTGATGGACGGATTCACCCTGCCCGAATTGAGGAAGTGGTAGAAAAAACACGCAAACAACTGGAAGAGCAGGTAATGGAAATCGGTGAAAGAACAGTTATAGAATTAGGTATTCACGGCTTACATAAAGAACTGGTAAGAATGGTAGGTAGAATGCGTTTCCGTTCTTCTTATGGTCAGAATTTGCTAATGCATAGCCGCGAAACCGCGAATCTCTGCGCGATCATGGCTTCTGAACTTGGCCTCAACGCCAAGCTGGCAAAAAGAGCCGGACTATTGCATGATATCGGGAAAGTGCCTGATGAAGAAACAGAGTTAAGTCATGCCTTATTAGGAGCCAAACTGGCTGAAAAATATGGTGAAAATCCGGCGGTTGTCAATGCAATCGGGGCTCACCACGATGAAATGGAAATGCAGTATGTCATCTCTCCCATCATCCAGGCATGTGATGCCATCAGTGGTGCACGCCCGGGTGCGAGAAGAGAGATTATGCAACAATACATTCAGCGTATCAAAGACCTCGAAAATCTGGCCCTTGGCTACCAAGGGGTAGAAAAAGCCTACGCCATTCAGGCCGGTCGTGAACTGAGGGTAATCGTAGAGGCCGATAAAGTTACCGATGCAGAATCAGATACACTAAGTTTTGCCATGGCTCAGAAAATTCAGACAGAAATGGTTTACCCCGGACAGATCAAGGTTACGGTAATCAGAGAAAAAAGAGCCGTGAATGTAGCCAGATAAAATCTTTGGGAAGTTTTTTAGGATATATTTCCGGATTTGGGCGGTTTACTATACCTTTGCCCTCCTTAAAATTTGAAGTTATGAATTCGGCTATTGCGTTTGTTCACGAGCAGCTTACAACAAAAAAAGAATACCCTGCATTTAAAGCGGGCGATAATATTACGGTTAACTACAAGATTATAGAAGGTGGCAAAGAGCGTATCCAAAGTTTCCGCGGCGATGTGATTAAGCGCCAAGGACAGGGTGCTACTGCTTCCTTTACTGTTAGAAAAATTTCTGATGGCGTAGGGGTAGAGCGTTCTTTCCCTGTAAATTCTCCCAATATTGATTCAGTCGTTCTGAATAAAGTGGGTAAAGTAAGTCGTGCAAAACTCTTTTACTTACGTGAAAGAAGTGGTAAAAGTGCGCGTATTAAAGAAAAGCGCGTTAAATAATATAATAGAAAGCTTGCATTTGCGTTTATCTGCATGTATTTTTATGCTTCTGAATCCTAAGAAAACAAACCAGATCCCGATCCTATCGAAGCTTTTCTTAACTATTAATTTGTTTCGATTATGAAAAAGATGTTAGTTTGTTTCGCCGTACTCGCTTTATTTTTAATGTCTTGTAACCGTGGCATGTCTCCTTATCAGGCTGCTAACGGAAAAAATAAATGCGGCAGAGGTTTCATGCGTTGATCCCTGTTGAATGTATGGTAGACTAAAAAGTCAAAAAAACCTCTACAAAACAGAGGTTTTTTTTATTTCTCATCCATGGATGAAGTCGTAACTTTGTCGCAGGTTTATCTTTAAAAAGCAGATGCTATTCACAATATTTTTTATGAATACAAATACAGTTTTATTAGGCGTACTTGGCACACAATAAATCATCATTATTGCCATCATCATATTACTGATGTTTGGTGGCAGAAAAATTCCTGAGCTGATGAAAGGTATCGGTAAGGGTATCCGCGAATTCAATGATGCGAAAAACTCTGTGCGCAAAGAAATTGAAGAAGGCGGATCTGAATCCACTGCCGAGGTTAAAAAATAATTTGACATTCCTTCTTTCACATCTTACCTGCAAAGCAGATAAACGATCTATTGTTTTTATT
>JBKCGY010000183.1:0-8979 GCA_046303015.1 Bacteroidota bacterium
CCGATACCCAATATATACTGGGCAGGATCATATAAAGTGGAAGGTTCTTTAGGAAAATGACGCGTCTGGAATTTCTCTTCAAATGCTTTCAGTAATTGTTCGAAGGATTGCATAATAATCAGTTTGTCGTTCAGATATTATTTCTTTCGTTTGTTGTTTTTTGTTGAAACAGATGAAAAATTCTTTAGTTCACCTGGAGCCGGTATCCACTCATAATCCAGTTGTCTTTTCTCTAGATTAGCCGCTTCTACCAGAATCGTCACCTTATCTCCTATCTTAAATTTGCGACCGCTGTGTTTACCGTTCAGACAGTAATCTTCTTCTATGAATAAAAACTCATCCATGTGACTAATGGATAATAAGCTGACCAGTCCCTCGCATTTATGCTCAATCGTTTCAACCCAGAATCCAAAAGAAGCAACTCCGCTGATCACTCCTTCAAAGGATTGACCTAAAAACTTTTTCATATACTCGACCTGCTTGTATTTATTGGCAGCCCGCTCACTTTCCATAGCCGATCTTTCCCGTTCACTGCAGTGTTTACATTTTGCCTCCATCTTCTTATCAATGACGGGAGCATTGTCTAGACATTGCTGCAATACACGATGTACCAACACATCCGGATAGCGACGAATAGGAGAAGTAAAATGACAATAATGCTCAAAGCCCAAACCGTAGTGACCTATATTTTCAGTGGTATATACGGCTTTGGCCATGGTTCGAATGCCTAACGTTTCCAGTACATGCTGCTCGGGTTTACCTCTTGCATCAGCCAGCATCTGATTAAATGAAGCTGCAATTTTTTCGGGTGATGAGGTATCAAAACGATGTCCGTATTTTTTGGCAAAGACCATGAATAATCCCAGCTTGGCTTCATCCGGTGTATCATGTACGCGATAAGGCAGCGACACATCTTTCTCATTTACTTTGATGTTGCCGATGTATTGCGCCACATATTTATTGGCCAGCAACATAAATTCTTCAATCAGCTGATGGGCTTGCTTGCTTTCCTTCAGCGTAATACCAATCGGTACGCGTTGCTCATCCAGTACAAACCGGACTTCCTGTGAGGAGAAATTAATAGCACCTTTATTAAAACGATCGCTTCTTAATTTCTGAGCGAGTTTATTGAATAGCAATATTTCTTCCTGAAACTTTCCAGTACCCGATTCAATGATTTCCTGAACATCTTCGTATGTAAAACGGTGATCGGAATGAATAATCGTTCTGCCCAGCCAACAGGATTTAATATGTCCGTCTGCATTCATGGTAAATACTGCGGAAAAAGTATATTTATCTTCATGTGGCCGCAGCGAACATAATTCATTGGATATGCGTTCGGGCAACATAGGCAATACTCTGTCCGGTAAATACACGGAGGTTGCCCTTGCATAGGCCTCTTCATCCAGGGCGGTATTCGGCGTTACGAAATGACTTACATCGGCAATATGAACACCGATCTCATATAAACCATTGTCTAGTTGTTGAAAAGAAAGCGCATCATCAAAATCTTTGGCATCCACAGGGTCAATGGTGAATGTGAGAACCTTCCTGAAATCTCTTCTTTTTTTCTCTTCATCTGAGGTGATACTTTCCGACAAGCGTAAAGCATCTTCCATAACCTGATCGGAAAACTCGAGCGTAAACCCAGATTGCATCAGGATTTGTTTCATCGCCAGATCATTCTCCTGTTCAGCTTTGACGATTTCGATTACTTCCCCTTCAGGCTGCTTCATTTTGGCATCCCATTTCACTAAACGAACAATCACTTTTTGTGCATGTTCCGCTCCTTTCAAATACTCCGCAGGAATTTTAAAATCAGGGACAGGCCTGTCTGTATCCGGAATAAAATAAACGTTCTTGGTTTTATGATCGATGGTGCCAATAAATTCAATTTGTTTACGACGAATGACCTTTTGAATGATTCCCTCTGTTTTGCCGGAGCTGGTTTGTTTGACTATTTCCACTTCAACTGTATCACCGTGCAGGGCGTTATGCTGAAATTGAGGCCTCACCAGTACATCTTTATGTAAAGATTCTACGATCACATAACCCATACCGCTTCGGGTAATATCAATTACACCTTTATAGATTCTTGAATTACTTTTATTTGGCTTATTCTTTTGTATCTGTTTTTTTCTTTTCAATGACGTTATATTAATTAAATCGAAATGATTGAATGAAATGATTGATTTTCTCCATCAGAATATTTTCTTCGTTGAATAATATTGTATGTTCAATTGGCAATACATAAATCGGAAGTTCAGATATATTCTCCGTAAATTTTACAAGTCTCACTGCATCTTTTTCCGTAGTAAGTATTATGGCATTGGGGTTATTTATCTTGCTAAAATGATTTTTGATGTCTCTTATATCATCAATTGTGAATATATGATGATCGCCATAATTTAATTGATCATAGCCATGAGTTTGTTCTGCCAACAAATCTTTAATAGGAGTTATATTGGCAATGCCGGAAACAAGAAGTACATCTGTTTCTTTATCAAGACTCCGTATTTTTTCTTTTTGTATAAAATGATATGGTTTTCCGTATGTTATTGTAGAAAAAAATAAAGACTGCCCGGAAACACAATTGATCTCATCACTTATTGAATCTTTTTCATTTTTAGGTAGGTCATTCGGACATTTTGTTACAATGATAATATCCGCTCTTTTGTAACTACTTTTATCATCTCTTAAATTTCCAGTTGGTAGATAAAAGTCACGAGTGAAAAGATCCGAATAGTCAGTCAGCAAAATAGAGAATCCCGGATGAATAGCTCTATGCTGATAGGCATCGTCTAATAAAAGCAGCTGAATATCACTTACATCCTGTAGTAATTGAGGAATGGCCGTTATTCTTTCTTCCCCTACCGCAATGGGTATATGCGGAAATTTCTGATAGAACTGCATGGGTTCATCTCCAATATCCAGTGCCGTACTTTTGGAGTTTGCTAGCAGATATCCTTTTGTTTTTCTTTTGTATCCTCTGCTTAAGATTGCCAGTTTGTATTTTGTGCCTAATCTTTTTGTTAAAAATTCAATCATTGGTGACTTGCCAGTCCCTCCGACACTTAGGTTTCCCACACAAATGATGGGGAAATTAAATGATGTTGAAATCAACCATCTTTTATCATACATAATATTTCTGCACCGGACCACTAAACCGTACAATATGGCTACCGGTAATAAAACCAGCCTGAAGGATTGTAAAAAAAAATTACCCAAATTCATATATTCTTTCAGGAGTGATACAATAATTTAAAGGTATGTCAAATTCATCAGTATCGTCAATGGATTCAAGGGGAGGGAAATAAGAAAAACCGATTTTGATCACATCTTTTCTGCATTTAGTCAGAAAACGGTCATAACAACCTTTTCCGTAACCTACCCTGTTCCCTTGTATATCAAATGCAATTAATGGAACCAATACACAGTCAATGGAATATTCTTCAATTTGACGCTGATCTAAAGGTTCTTCAATTCCCCATTCGTTCTTACAAAGAAACATGCCCTTTTGATATAACACAGAGATCATATCATCACCTTTCATTACCGGTACTGACTGAATTAAATCTATAGATCCCGCTTTAATGGTATCTATGATCTGATCTAGAGATATTTCATATTGTTCTTTTACGGCAAGATAATGATGAAGAACTTTGATGGCGCCTAATTTCAATTCCTTGAATTGGTAAAGAAAAGAATTTTGTGATTCATTCCTATCTTCTTCATTTAAGGAAGAACGCATAAGTTTATATCGGATTCTGATCTCTTTCTTAATCATGAATTCGTTTGAATGAATATTGAAAAAACCGTTGTTCCATAATGCCTTTCTGTTTTAAAATAAGGATGGTCTTTATACGAATTTCTGGGGGTATGCTCTAATACAAACCACCCTCCGGTATTCAATAATCGTTTACAAAAGATCAAATCGGGTATTCGATCTATTTCTTGAAGTGCATAGGGTGGTCCTGCAAAAATTAGATCATATTTATCTGTACATTGATCAACGTATTTAAAAACATCCATCCTGTAAAGTCTTATGTCAACCCCTAGTTTTGATGCAGTAGACTTAATGAAATCGGCCATTTGTTGATCCTTCTCTATAATAGTGAGATCTTTAGCCCCTCTGCTAGCTAACTCAAAACTAATACTGCCTGTTCCTCCAAACAGGTCCAGTGTTTTCTTTTCTGAAATACCAAAATGGTTTTCTAAGATATTGAAAAGGCCGGTTTTGGCAATGTCTGTTGTAGGACGGGTGTAAGGCATTTTAGCCGGTGGCTTGATCACTCTTCCGCCTAAAGTTCCGCTTATGATACGCATGATAAAATTCGATCGATATGAACTAATGTTGGCTGGCTTAATTCTATATCAGAAATAGGGAATTGATAAGTAAGTTCAGGTAAAGGGTTTCGTTCAAAATACTGATCTACTAAACTAAATATGGCAGAATGGGTATCTATCAAACCTTCTACATATAGTTCGATCTGATCTGTTGTTAAGTGTAAGTTATGAATAATGTTTAATATCTGCCATAAAGTATCCTCAGGATTAAGTAAAGGATAGGCTTTGGATAGTAATATCTGGCCATTTTGATATACATTAATATGTACGTTCTTATATAAAAAAATTAATTGTATTGGGATTTTACCAGCCTTTTGAATTGGATTCATAAAATGGATAGCCTGGATAGGATACCACTCTTTATTTGAAAATCGATGATTTATTTGATCGTAAATAATCCTATTTAAACCATGCATGAAGCATATATCTTTATGCCATGATGAATTTTCGATGATTTTTTCCTGATTTTGATATCCCATATTCAATTCCCAAAAATTCAAATTTTTGTTCGATGAAATAATATTAGAAGGAATGGCAAGATATCTGGGTGTATAATTTAAGAGAGAAATTGAAAAAGAATCAGGTATTGATGTGAGTTCACGATCGATTATGGTATTGATGTCACTATCATTTTCAATTTCCCAGATCTTCCAGCAAAATATTTTTTTTTGTTTTTGATTATACAGAATATAGCCCAATATATCTGAGTCTGCCAGACATAATAAGGAATCTGCTAATAAGAAGTGGTCAGATCCGGGTTCTTCTATATGTAGATTGAGTTTCAATTAAAAAAATGACTTTGCAATAATAACAATAATTTTGCCATAAAAAACGGAGTATTTATTAATGTTCAAAATCGATAAAACATACACTGAAATTCTCCGTATTTCCCTTCCTATCAGTCTGGCATTGATCATACCTTTTTTAAATCTGACCATCAATAATTATTTTTTGGGTCAGATGGGTGAAATGGAATTAGGGACTGCAGGAATTACAGGTGTTTATTACTTATTGATTGCGATGCTGGGTAATGGTTTACACAGCGCCATACAATCTATCATTGCCCGAAGAGTCGGAGAAGACCGTAAAGAAGATATTGGCAAAACCTTTAGCCAGGGATTGATGATCAGCCAATTGTTTTGTATTCTTTTTATTCTTTTTACGATTTATATTACTCCTATTTTTTTCAAACTCTTTATAAGAGATCAAACGGTTTATGCTTTATCAATAAATTTTATTAATATACGTGTCTGGGGGTTACCCTTTTTATACCTGTTTCAACTTTGCAATGCCTTTTTCATGGGGACTACGAATACCCAATTTCTTATGTTCGGAACATTGGCGCAAGCCGGTTCAAATATCTTAATGGATTATCTTATGATTTTTGGGAATATGGGTTTTCCTGCATTAGGGTTTGAGGGTGCTGCCTGGGCATCCGTTGTTTCTGAGATCATTGGATTTATTTTTATTTATATCGTCCTTTTTAGGAAGAGATTCCATGTTCGCTTTACTCTATTTGACCATTTTAGAATTGATTTTTCTACCCTAAAGTTGATCTTGCGAACTGCAGTGCCTCTAATGGCACAATATGCAATTAGTTTGTTAAGTTGGCTTATCTTTTATATGCTGATCGAACATCAGGGAGAAAGATCTTTAGCCATTTCAAATTTAATGAGAAATCTGTTTGCCTTCACTGGTATATTTATTTGGGCTCTAGCTTCTACTACAAATACCATGGTGAGTCAAATGATTGGTCAGAGAAATTATGGTGGAGTCATAGAATTAGTACATAAGATCATGCGATTAAGCCTACTTTTTTCAATTTCGCTGTTTGTAATGTTAAATATAACACCAGGATTTTTTTTACATCTTTTTGGTCTAACAGAAGATTTTATAAAAACCGGAATACCAGTTTTGAGAATGGTTAGTTTTGCCATTATTTTTCAAAGTGCTTCAGTGATCTGGCTTAATGCTGTTACGGCAACAGGAAAAACATTTATCAATCTATTGATTGAAATAACAGCCATTGTATTTTATGGTGTTTATGTATTTATGGTTATCGAAAAATACCAATTGAATTTGGTATGGGCATGGGCATCAGAATTGATCTACTGGTTCGTGATTATTTTATTATCTGTTGCATACATATACTCCGGAAAATGGAAAGAAACGATGTTCAAGAATCCATCGCCATTCTGATTATTCTTTTATGATTTTAATGACCTCATCTTTTACTTGCAGGAAATAAATTCCTGAAGGTAATCCGGCAACATCAATATGTTGTTTTGTATCCTTCAATAAACCTGAGATCAATTTTTGGCCAAATACATTTATAATTCGATATGGCAAGACATTGAATCTTTCACTTTTTTCTATTACGATGAGGTCTTTAAAAGGATTCGGGTATGATTTTATGTACTTGGCATTATTCATATTTACATCTCGAATAGATGTAGGGAAAACTCTTTGTCTATTGTATATCTGAATATCGTCAATATAGATATTGTTTTCATAATTGGCTATATTTTTAAATGCAATTTGAATGTATTCGGGTGCATTATTGTCGTAATAACCAATAAATACAGAATCCTTTCTCCATTGACTTGATGTAGGTATAAAATAATTGATGGTAGCAAAATCGCCGGTGGTTACTAAATTTAAGCCTGCTTTATTATATCTTTTTGTATAGTTTACACCACAGTTTCCGGAAACAAGTATTTCCAGGGTATCTGTTAGCGCATCCGTAATGCTAGATGGGATTCTATATGTGGCAGCGGCTACCTGAAAACTTACAAAGATGGAGTCTTTACCTCTGGCCGGTAAAAGAGGAGATATCATCCAATCAAATAGATTGTTTGCTTCCAAATTATAATTATCAAAAAGCATTGAAGCTGTTCCGGTTTTGGCAGCATCCGTTGTACGGACCCAAGTAGTATCGTTATCGGGATTGAGTAGTCTCCAATTATTGGGTGGAAAACCGGATTGTTCAAAACCTTCATTATAAGGTAAGTTTAGTACAACGGGGAAAATTACACCCGGAGCTGTAAAGGAATTATCAGATGGATTAAGATCTGTCAGTCCATTTACTTGTGTGATCTCAATTAGGAAATTCGTATTCGTGCCGTTACTTATGGGAATGGCATTAAGGGTTATATCTGTTTCTGCATTCGGTAATATAGAGCCTGACCAATTGGTGATGAATGACGAACCATTATTGATTTTTGCCTCTATACGTAATCCGTTTACGGTGGAAGTACCTAGATTCCTTACTTTAATAACAGGCTGATAATTATTTGAGCAGGTATACAGGAAACCAGATTTATAACTAGTTAGTGAGTTATTTACACCTAAAAGACGAACATCTCTTGCAAATGACTGTGGTGACGTGCATGCATCGGAATTGGCCAATGCTTGCATCCAGGAAACACTGGTAAAAGTGCTTTCCATTCGGGTATACTGTTGCGGAGTATACATTACCATGGCTCTGTCATCCACATAATCCATATAATTCATCCACATAATACCGGGTGATGAGGTAGTACAAAGATCAGTTAGCACTCCAGAAGGTACCCCATAATTGCATTTCTCTTGTGTTGGTGTATCTGCTACGCCATCATCATCAGCACAATCATCACTTCCATCACAGTTGGACGGACCCCAGATATGTTCAAGGTTGAAAAAATGTCCAATTTCATGTACAGCTGTTCTGCCTAAATTGTAAGGGGCTTGCGATGTGCCGCCTTTGCCGAAGCATTGATATTGATTTACAAAACCACGTTCATTAAGCGGTATCACTGATAAAGGTAGAGTTGGTGTAAAAGTATACCCCAGAAACGAGGAAGTAAGGTCATCCCCTACCCATATATTCAGATATTTCCTTGGATCCCATGCGTCGCTTCCCCCAAAAGAAGTATACTTGATAGGATCGCCTACGCCAGGATCTGATTTTGTATTTGAAGTAACTCGAATAATACCATTTGTAGCCAAACCGTCGGGTGTTCTTTTAGCCAGACAAAATCTGATCCTACCTTTTCCGTATCTGGATTTAAAAGCAGTAGGTATACGTGTGCTATCTGCATTCAAGCCTGCGAAATCTGTATTTAATACATCAATTTGAGACTGAATCTGCGCATCGGTTACCGTATTGATCAAGTCAGACGGCAAAACAATGTGTACTACAACAGATACGGTTAAGGTTGTATTATTTGTTCTTAAAGATAAGGGGGTATTTGTTTGAATACGCTCTGCCAATTTGCTTCTTTCTTTCGCAACTAATGATCTTAATTCGGGATTCTTTTTATATTGTTCTTCAAGCAGGAATTGAGATCCGCACCTGTGTTTTAAATGATTTGTATGCTGACTAAATAAGAAATTGGGCGATAAAATAAAAAATACATAAAAAATGGGTACTATGAATTTGGGGGTTGGTATCATATTAAAATGTAATAAATAAAAAAAATATTAAAGGAAACCTTAATGAAATTACGAATTACTACTCATAATACCACACATTAAGAGTAGAATTATAGCAAAGTATTCAGTAAATCCAACATGGGAACTTACTGCTTTACTATTTTATACGTATTATTTCTTAGTTTAAGAAAATACATTCCAACAGGAATAGAAAGTATA